>DASUBK010000125.1:0-6367 GCA_035763305.1 Terriglobales bacterium
AAGGGCGTGCTCGTGGGCGCAACCGAAGAAGATGTGCTGCCCATCACGGCTGAAGGTGACGCTTCCCTTTTCGCTGACGAGGTAACCAGACTTCATGCCCGGCGTCTCCGCCGACGCCAGCGCTTTCGCCTCTGTCGCTCCCCGCTGCCACAGGTAAAGCTTCAGCCGCGGCTTCTTGGCGCCCGCCTCGTCGCGGTCGGAGAGAAACGCCAACTGCTTCTGCGGCTCGTCGAAGCTGAGCTTCAGGTAGCGGCCCGGACCGCCGACCAGCTTGGCCGGCACCTTCTCCATGTCCGCGAAGACGGCGTACACCCCGTTGGTCGATTCGTCTTTCGACGACACCGCGTAGACGAATCCGCTGCCGTCCTTGACCAGTTGGAACTCGGTCACGTCGGCGAACTTCAGCTCTTCCCCGCTGTCCAGGTGGCGCAGCACCAGTTCGCTGCCGTACTGCTTCTTCTTTCCCTTGGCGGGCGCGCTGTCGTCCTTGGACGCATCCTCCGCGGCAGAGCTCTTCTCCGGCTCGCGCAGGAACATGACCAGCGGTCCCGCCGCGGTCGTCTCCTGCGGAACCTGGAAGCTCTTGATGCGCTCGTAACGCGTGGCCGCGCCGCTGAGCAAGTTGACGATCACCATCCCGCCTTTGGGGGCCTCTTCGCTTTTCTTGGCGCGCTTCGCCTTCTCCACGTCCGCCTTGATTGGGAAGGTGGAGAACGCCACCCACTTGCTGTCGGGCGTAAAGGCGATGGTCACCTTCGGCTGCTGCGGCGGTTCGTCTTCCATCGAGGCGTAGTTCGGCTTGGGCGGTGCTGGACGCTGGCCGGCGGCCTGCCGGTATTCCTTCCCACTCTGCAGATCGCGCACCACCACTTCGCCGTCGCCTTCCTGCGGGAACAGGCCATAGACAGCGAAGCGGCCGTCGGGCGAGAGCGACTGGCTGAGGATGCTGCGCCAGCCGTCATAATCGCTGTGCTGCAGCGGGCGCTTTTCCGCGACCGGCGCGACGACCGCGACCGGCGCCTTCCTCGCCTGCTTTGGCGTTTTGTCGGCGGCGAAAGCGGCGGGAACCAGGACGAGGAGCAGGAGCGGCGCGCACCACCGGCGCGCGGTCGCCAAGGACTGCGGAGGAATCCGGCTGTTCATGATGGCGGGAGTTTAGCCCAGCTCCGCCCCACCGTCCACGCCGGTCCTACGCGTTGCCCTGGGAAAACCAGGAGAGCGGCACCGCCTGGAAGAGCAGTTCGTCGGACGTGGTGGTGAACTCCAGGCCGCAGTGGCCGCAGCTCAAGACCACGAAATCGCTCTCGTCGTTGCGCTGCAGGCGCGCGCCAGTGTCGGGGGAGAGCACCACGCCGCGGCAGTTCGGGCAGACTCCACCCATCAAGCTCACTTCCGTGCATTCCATGGAATCACCTCCTCAGGCGGCCGCGCCGCTGGACGACTCGCCGCGCAGCGATACTTTTCCGGATGCGTCGGCGACAAGCGTGTAGCGCTGCGCGCATTGCCCGCACAGCCAGTGCCAGCAAATCTTCCCTACGCGCAGTCCGGAGCTGCCGGCGGGAAAGGGAAACAGACGGCCGTCGCTCAGATAACGGAACGGCACACCGCACCCGGGATTGCTACACCTCGAAATCATGCGTCTCCTTTCCTCGGCCGGGGGCGAGCCGCCCCTGTTGTATGGCTCCGTCGGCGGCAGGCGTCGAGAAATTGATCCGCCGCCTGGCAACTGCAAATCCCCGCAGCGACCGCCGTCCTCAGCAGGAATTCGACCTGCGCCATCTGCCTTCGCCGGGCGCTTCGGCTGCAGAGGCCGGCGGCCGCTTGCGGCTCTTGGAGAGAACAAGAAGTCGGGGGCTGCCTCGCCATCATCACCACAAGGTCCACGCGGGCACGATGACATCCAGGCGAAACAAAGAAAATTAGATAGTTTGAAAGCGACGAGAAGAAAAAACCTTATGCCTTCGCCTTGCGCGGAGGCAGCAGGCTCAAAGGCGCGGCTTCGCGGATGGCGCGGATGGCGGGATGCTGGAGCTTGCGGTCGATGGAGATCACGTAATAAGAGTAGCGCACCTGGTCGGTGTAGCCCACGCGGACCAGGCCATGCTGGCGGCGCAACTCGGGCTCGATCGCCGCCGGCGAGGGCAGGATGCCGCGGCCGTGCGCAGCGAACACGCGGGACATGGCGAAGTCATCGAACCTTCCGCTGACCTGCGGATGGACTCCCAGGGCCTCAAGCCATTGGTCCAGCTGCGGGCGGATCCCGCCGTGTTTTCCCAGGAGCAACAAGGGCGCGCCGGTGAGGGATTTCGGGAATCCTCGGCGATAACGGGCGGCTACGTTGGGCGTGGCACAGAACGACACGCCGCAATCGCCGATGAAATGATTGAAGAGGCGGATGCGGACTTCGGGATCGGCGGGCCCGTCGGCGATGACCAGATCCAGCTCGTTGACGGCCAGCTCGGCAAACAGCCGCGCGGGGGAGGCTTCGTGACACACCACCTGCACCGGCTTTTCCAGCTGCAACGCAGGTTCGATGAGGCGATAGGCGAGGAACTTGGGGACAGCGTCGGTGACTCCGACGGCGAGGCGCAGATGGCGGCCGGTCGCCCGGCCTTTCACCGCGTCGTTCAGCTCGCGGCCGAGGGCGAAAATCTCCTCCGCGTAGGGCATGACCAGCTTGCCCACGTCGGTCAGCACCAGGCGGCGCCCGGAGCGCTGCAGTAACTTGGCGCCCATGGTGTCTTCGAGGGTGCGGATCTGCGCCGATAAGGTAGGCGGCGCCAGGCCCAGCTCCGCACTGGCCGCGGCCACACTGCCGCGCCGCGCGACCAGCCAGAAGTACAGCAGGTGATGGTAGTTCAGCCATTCCATGCTCATCCGCCCCGGGCCGCTGCCCCGTTATAACGATAGCGGTGACTCGGCCGCAGCCGTCCGGGCCACCGCCTAGATCATATCTTGCCCGTTTTGGGACTCGTTTCTGCGGCTGTGGCACAATACTCCATCTGTGCCGTCGCTCCGCTGTTCCAACGCTCAACCCCGGCGGGTGACCACATGTCATTCCGAGCCGTCTTCATTGCAGTTGTTCTTGGCTTTGCGCTGATCATCGCCGCCTTCCTCATCAACCGCGCCCGCCCGGCGGCGGAGACGCAGCAGCCCAACGTCAGCCTGGTGCGCGCCTCCGGCAAGTGCGCCGAGTGCCACGTGCGGCAGCAGTACTCGGTGGTGCACGAATATGAGATGAGCCGCCATGCAGCCCGCGGCGTCAACTGCCTCGACTGTCACCAGCCGGCGGACAAGCAGGAGCGCAAGGACCACCACGGCTTCGCCATCACCGCCCACGTAACTCCCGGCAACTGCCGCGCCTGCCACGAACGCATCTACCAGGAGTTCCTGCGCAGCCGCCATGCCGCAACCTCCTGGGCTGCCGTGTACGGCGAGAAGGGACTCACGCCCGAGCAGGTCAGCTTCGCCGAGCAGTACCAGCCCGGCGGGGCCAAGCGCCCACCCCATCCCTTCGTGCAGATCGAAGGCGGCCCGGCGATGACCAGCGGCTGCGAGCAGTGCCACAGCATCGGCAAACCCAACGAAGACGGCACCATCGGCAACTGCACCGCCTGTCACACGCGCCACGTATCGTCCGTCGAGGTGGCGCGCGAGCCGCGCACCTGCGGGCAGTGCCACATGGGACCGGATCATTCACAGATTGAGATCTACGAAGAATCCAAGCACGGCGTGCTGTTCAACGCGCAGCACGGCGCGCTGAAGCTGAACACTCCGTCGGCGCAGTTGACCACGCGCGAGATGTTCGTGCCCACCTGCGCCACCTGCCACATGAGCGGCATCAACGGGCAGAAGGTCACCCACGATCCCTCCGAGCGCCTCTCGTGGTACCTGGCCAACGCCATCACCGAGAAGCGTCCCAATTACCAGCAGGCGCAAACCAACATGAAGCAGGTCTGCCTGCAGTGCCACACCGCGCCGCTGGTGAACCGCGTGTACGCGCAGGCGGAGCAGGTAGTGCAGACGACCAACCAGCGGGTGCGCGACGCCCAGGCCATCATGGACGACCTGAAAAAGTCCGGCGCGCTCTCCGGCCCGCCGTTTTCGCACGACATCGATTTCGTCTACTTCGACCTGTGGCACTACGACGGCCGCACCTCCAAGCACGGCGCCTTTATGGGCGGCGCCGACTTCGTGCAGTGGCACGGCAACTACCCCATGATCCAGAAGATGGTGGAGATGAAGTCGCTCGCCGCGGAGTTGAAACGCCAGCATGGCTCTCGCTGATTTGTTGCAGCAACGTTTGCGCGGCGCCTACTGGCGCGATCCGGTCGCCTGGCTGGAGATCTACTGCCTGGCGAACCTGACCTTCCTCGCGGTGGACATCCTCATCGCGCATTCGGTGAACGATTTCCGCCGGCCGCAGGAGTACATCCCACTGCTCTTCTCCGTGGCCACGCCGTTCCTGCTCCTGCCCGCGATTCTGGCCTGGCTGCGCTTTCACAACATCTTCTGGTGGAAGGCTCTGGGCTACGTGGTGGGATGGACGGCGGTCATCATCGGCATCACCGGCGTGATCTTCCATCTCGACAGCCGCTTTTTCTACGAGCGCACGCTGAAAAGCCTGGTCTACGCCGCGCCCTTTGTCGCGCCGCTGGCTTACACCGGGCTCGGGCTGCTGCTGATCCTGAACCGCATGCTCGACGCCCGTTCCGACAACCACCCCAGCGCCGCGCGCATGCAGGAGTGGGCGCGCTGGGTAATCTTCCTGGCGATGGCCGGGCTGTTCGGCAACTTCGTGCTCAGCCTCGCCGACCACTCCGACAACGCCTTCTTTAATCCCGTGGAGTGGATTGCGGTGATCAGCAGCGCCTTCACCTTCACCACCGTGCTGATGATCTTCGTAATGCCAGTGACGCGGCGTTACCTGCGCTTCTGCGCCGCGGTGCTGGGTATCGATGCCGCCGTGGGCGTCCTGGGCTTTGTCCTGCACACGCGCGCCAACCTGGAAGGGCCGTCCACGTTTCTCAACAACATCCGCTATGTGACGCCGCCCATCGCCCCGCTGCTGTTCCCCACGCTGGTCAGCCTGACGTTGATCGGCATCTGGGTGCTGGCGCCATTTCTGCCCGAAAGTGTCAGCCCGCGCAAGCGACGCACCGCCGCGCCGGCCGAGTGATGATCGCAACAGCAAAGGCCGGCGCGAACGCCGGCCCTTTCCCAGATCATCCGATCAGCCGATAGCTACAGCTTCTTCAGCAACCCCTTCCAGCGCTCCCACGCCTCATCATGCGCGGTCTTATTGGCGGAATTGGTGTTGGCCGGATCCTCGCCGGCGCGCATGAAGCCGTGCCCCGCACCCTCGTAGGTCTGAGGCTCGTACTTCTTTTTCAACTGCTTCATCTGCTCTTCGGTCTTGGGGATGGTGGCATCGACACGGGCGTCATTGCCGCCATAGAAGCCATACACCGGCGCCTTGATGCGATCCAGGCCGCTGTCCGGCGCGGTGCCGTAGAACACGAAGGCCGCCTTCAGGTCGGGCCGGTTGGTGGCGAAGCGGAAACTCTGGCTGCCACCCCAGCAAAAGCCCGCGACCGCCAGCTTGCCGTTGGCGGCGGGGAGCTTGATCGCGTAATCGGCGGTGGCGTTGAGGTCGGCGGTTATTTGTTCGGGCGGCAGCTTGGAGATCGCCTCCCGCACCGCATCCACCGCGGGAAAGGAGTTGGTGCGCCCGCCGCTCGGTCCCATGCCTGAGAGCAGGTCGGGAGCGATGGCGATGTAGCCGGCCTCGGCCAGCTTGTCGGCGACGGTCTGCACCCACTCGGTCATGCCGAAGATCTCGTGAATCACCAGCACCACCGGCGCCTTGTTCTTGACCTCGGGATAGACGACGAACGCCGAGACCTCACGGCCATCATGTTTGATTGTCACCCACTCCTGGTGACGGGGAGATTTCTCCAAGGTCTGCTTAGCCCAGTCCTGCGCGGCCGCCGGAATCACCGCCAGGATCAGCAGGAGAGCGAGGCTGTGAATACGTTTCATGGCGCGTAAGATTACCGCCAAGGCGGAAGGTTGCAAAGTTTCCGCTCTTCCCGATTGGAGGCTGGTCGATCTCGACCGGCATCCGACACTGCGCAATGGGCTACTGGCTGCAAACCGAACGTCTCGCCTTCGGCAGGTGGTCGGAATCCGACCTGCCGCTGGCCCGCCGGTTGTGGGGCGATCCCGAGGTCACAAGCCGCATCGGCGGTCCCTTCACGCAGCAGCAGATTGCCGATCGCCTGGCATGCGAAGTCGCCAACCTGCGCAGCCACGGAATCCAGTACTGGCCGATCTTCCTGCGGGCGAGCGGCGACCTGGTCGGCTG
>DASUBK010000126.1:0-3751 GCA_035763305.1 Terriglobales bacterium
GATCAGGTGAGTCGAGTCCTTGCGGTGCGCGACCACGCCTTCCTCCCACTTCGCCTTGTATTCCTTCTCCAGCCGTTCGCGGATCTTGTCGTAGCTCTGGCGGTGCTCCTCGAGATGGCTGCGCCACTTGTGCTCGTCTTCCAGCGCCTTGTCGTCGAATTTCGGCAGGCTGTGCAGATCGCGCTCCGTCAGATCGGTTTCGAAATTGTCTTCGTCGACAATCGACCGGTAGACGCGGTCCAGCGGCACCAGCACGTTGTGGTCCCTGCCGGCGTCCGCCACCAGGTATTCGATCCGGCCGGTGTCGTGATCGAATACTACGTCCTTGATTTTCGCAATCCTGTCGCCCGCGCTGTTGAACAGCACGGCTCCCCGGATGTCGTCCACGTCGTCGGGATCGAAACGGTAGTCACGCAGCGTGCCGTAATGAGCCATAGCCACTCCCCCTGAAAATGTCGTACCGGCACACGGCCGGCTATGTCTGTACGATGCGGGGGCCGTGGCAGGGGTGCGCTGAGCAAAAACCCAACGCGGAGGAACGGAGGACGCGGAGGATTTCAGATTGAAGATTTCAGATTTCAGAGTGGGTTCCTTCGTGGAACCTTCGTGTCCTTCGTGTGAACCGGCCTCCTTTGTTCACACGAAGGACACGAAGGCGCCACAAAGGCCACGAAGAACTAGGAAAATCTGGAATCTTCGATCTGAAATCTGAAATCCAAAATCACCCCGCCGACGGGTACGCCGTCTTCTGCTGCTGGTAAATTTCCTTCACTCGCGCCAGCGTGTCGATGTCGCCTACGCGCTTGTCCCAGCGCAGGCGCACGATGCGCGGGAAGCGCAGCGCATAGCCGCTGTTGTGGCGGTCGGAGCGCATTACCGCGTTGAACGCGACTTCCACGATGATGGTGGGCTCGACTTCGCGCCGGAAGCCCTGGTCCACCACCGTGTGCCGCAGGAACCAGTCGGTCAATTCGGCGATCTCCGCGTCGGTGAGCCCGGAATACGCCTTGCCCACGTTCACCAACTCCTCGCCATTGCGCACCGCGAAGGTGTAGTCGCTGAGCACGCCGGCCCGTTTGCCGTGGCCGTACTCCACCGCGGTGACCACCACGTCGAGCGTCGCCAGTTCGCGCTTCAGCTTCAACCACGAACGGCCACGGCGTCCCGGCGCGTAGGGCGACTCCACGTCTTTGATCATCAGGCCTTCGTTGCCCCGCGCCTGCGCCGCCGCAAACAGCGCGTCCAGTTCCGCCGGAGACTCCGCCACCAGCCGAGGAGCGCGAATCACCTGCCCCAGCGCGCCGTCGGGCTCGGCAGTCCCAATCTCCGCCTCGAAGACCAGCTTGCCCTGCGGGTCGCGCAGGCGCGTGGTGCGCAGCGAATGCGCCTCGGAGAAGACGCGGTCGAGGATGGCCCCGCGCTCGCGCAGCGGGCGATCGATCACCAGCTCGCCGCCGGCATACAGCACATCGAAAACGACATACGCGACCGGAACGCTGCGCATCAGCGCCGGCGAAACCTTTTTCCGCCCCAGCCGCTTCTGCAACTCAGAAAACGGCAGCGCGCGCTCGCCGCTCCAGGCCAGCACTTCGCCGTCGAGGATCACCGGCTCGGCAAAATTCGCCAGCGGCTCCGGCAGTTCGGGAAAGGATTCGGTGATGTCGTCGAGCGTGCGCGAGAACAGCCGCACTCGCTTACCGTCGCAGTGCGCCTGCGCGCGGATGCCGTCGTACTTGTCCTCGACCTGCGCCAGCTGGAAATACGCGAAGCCTTCCTCGGCGGTTTCCACCGGGCTGGCCAGCATGAAGCCCAGCGGATGGAAGAGCCGCATGCGCGCCTCGCTCAAGCGGTGCGCGGCGGCGAGTCGCAGCGTTTCCCCGATGTCGCCCAGCAGCATGTCGGCGCGCTGCACTGCGGCGTGCGGCTCCTCGAATGCCTTGGCGATCGCCTCCTCGACCAGGCTTTCTTTCAGCCCGATGCGCAGCTCGCCGGTGACGATCTTGATCAGGTACTTGGCTTCCAGCGCGGTGGCGCGCGCCAGAAGTTCGGCGGTGAGCTTGGCCTTGGCGGCGGGCCCGCGTGCCTGCGCGATGTCGCGGAACCTTGCTTCGACCGCAATGACATTCAGTGTGCTCGCCGCCGGCGCGACCGCCACCAGCAGGTCGTATGCGGCCGAGCCGAGATCGCCGTGACGGCGATACGCGGCGGTGAGCGCCACATCGGGCTTGCCGGTCAACTCGCGCAGCACCTGCCACAACAGCGACCCGCCCACTTGCAGCGTGGTTTCCTCCCACGCGGGAAATGGGCGGCCGGAAAAGAAGACAGCCGACACTGCGGCTTCATCGAGCGTGCGCCGGCGCAGGTAGTCGGCGAGGATGCGCACCTTCTCCGTCTTCTTGCCGGTGCCGGCGATGGCTTCGCAAGTGGCAGAGAAGAGGTGCATGGCTCAGCGAATATGATGCACCCAAAGTGCGGCAAATCTGGTCATCTGATAGTCTGATGATCACGCAACGAGGCGCACTCCCGATCACCAGCTCACCAGATCTTCAGATCACCAGATTGTTCTCGGTGCCTCAGTGCCTCGGTGGTGGGTTCTTCTTCTCGGCACCGAAGATCGCCTTCGGCATCATCACGTGCACGCCCTTGTTGTCGTCCACCAGCTCGCTGACGTCTACGTCGCCGGCCACGCTGGTCAGCATGTAGGCGTCGTCCTTGGTCAGTCCCTTGGCCTGCTGCAGGAAGTCAATCATGTGGCGTACCGCCATCTTGGTCGCCTCCGTGAGGTCCTTATCGAAACCCATGCTGATGTAGTAGGTCGGCGTCTCGGCGCGCGGATAATCCAGCTTCTCGCCCTTGTGCACCAGGAACTGAAATGTCCCGATGAGCGATGTTTCCAGCGCGGTGATGTCCACCTCGCCGTTGCCCTGGCCGGCGTGGCCGTCGCCGATGAACACCAGCGCGCCCGGCGCGTACACCGGCAGGAATAACGTGGTACCGGCCACCAGTTCCTTGTTGTCCATGTTGCCGCCGTGCTTGCCCGGAGGCACGCTGGAGACGCGCCCATCCTCCGGCGGCGCCACCCCGATGCTGCCGAAGAACGGATGCAGCGGGATGGTGATGCCGGGAGCGAAATCGGCGACCATGCGCTTCTTGTCCAGCGGAATGATCTTGGTCTTGCCGTAGGTGAAGTCCTCGGGCAGGAAGCCGCGGTTGGGACCGAAGCCGTTGTACGCGTAGGGCAGTGCCAGCTCGGCTTTCAGAATGCGGATCTCCAGCGTGTCGCCCGGCTCGGCGCCCTCGACGTAGATCGGCCCGGTCAGGATGTGCCCTCCTGGGCCCTTGTCCTTCACCTGCTCGTAGATGTCCTTGAGGCTCTGCTCGACCTGGTCGGCGGGAACGCCGTTCTGCTCCAGCCGCTGCGGGCTGTTGGTGATCTCGGTGTGCACGCGCACGCTGTCGCCGGAGGCGATCTTCAGCACCGGCTTGGCGTCCGCCCAGTAGTAGCCCCAGGCGACGGTGGAGGGCGACGCCGGCAGCTGGTGAGTCTTGGTTTGCGCCCCGGCGTAGCTGCTGATGAGAACGATGGCGATGACAGCTTGGATCATCTTCACGGATTGTTGTTCCTTCCCGATCGGTTGGCCCCAATGATTGGTACCGCTAATTGGTAGGCCCCGGCGCCCTCGCCGGGGCGGGCGGTTGCGCAACCCAGATCGACACCGCGAGGGCGCTCCGCCCGAAGCGCCCCAGCCCT
>DASUBK010000127.1:0-2718 GCA_035763305.1 Terriglobales bacterium
GACTTTAGTCGTGCCGAAGAGCTCGCAAAGTTCTGCGGCTTCAGCCGCTGGCTGGTTGTGAATGCAGATGCGTCGTGGGCTGAAGCCCACTCAGATCACGAGTTGTACACCTACGGCACGGCTGAAGCCGTGCCCTGATACAAGGGCAAGGTGCGGATCTACCCCGCCGCAGCGGCCGTCTCGGCAAGCCAGGCGTCGTAGCCACCGACCACGTTGACTACGTTGCGATGGCCGGCGCGCTGCAGGTAGCTGCAGGCGATCATGCTGCGATAGCCGCTTTTGCAGTGCACGGCGGTAGGAGCGGTGGAATCGATCTTGGGGAGCGCGGCGGGGAAATCGTCCAGCGCGTGCCACTGTGCTTTGTCGATGTGGCCGGCGTCCCATTCGCCGCGGCGGCGGACGTCCAGCACCTTGATTCCAGCCTCCAGGCGCTGGCGTAGTTCGCCGATGGTGACCTGCGGCACGCTTTCGAGCGCGAAGCCGGCGGCGCGCCAGGCGTCGATTCCGCCCTCGAGGTAACCCCGCGTAGTCTCGATGCCGACACGCGCCAGACGCATGCGGGCCTCCTCCGCCTTCTCCTTGGATTCGGCGACGAGGACGAGCGGCGTTTGCAGCCCAAGCAGCGAGCCTGCCCAGGAGGCAAACTGTCCGCTCAGGCCGATGAAGATGGATCCGGGTATGTGCGCGGCGGCGAAATCGGCGGCTGCACGCGTGTCGAGGATCGTCACCTCGCCGGCGTAGCGGTGCAATTCGGCGGCGCCGATGGCCAGCAGCGGCGGAAGATGGTCCAGCGGTTCTGCGCCCTCGCGATTGATGGCCGCGTCCTGAGCGAAGTATGCCGGCCGCGTGGGCAGGTTCGTGGTCAGCTGGGCGATGAATTCTTCCCGCGACTTGATCTGCAGCGCGTGGTTGGTCACGCGCTCGGTGCCGATGGTCGAGAAGCGGTCGGCGCGCATGTTACGCCCGCACAGCGAGCCTGCGCCATGCGCGGGATACACCAGCGTTTCGTCCGGCAGCGCCATCAGCTTCTGGTGCAGGCTGTCGTAGAGCATGCCCGCCAGCTCTTGCGGGGTGTAGCGGTCGGAGAGATCGGGACGGCCGACGTCGCCGATGAACAGCGTGTCGCCGGTGAGCACCGCGTGCGGCTTGTCACCCTTCTCGGGATCGAAGACCACCAGACAGATGCCCTCGATGGTGTGGCCGGGCGTCTCCAGCGCGCGCAGGCGGCAGTCGCCGACCTGGATTTCCATTCCGTCGGTCAACCCGATATGGGGGAAGGTGGCGCCGGCGCGGGTTCCCAGGCAAATCTTCGCGCCGGTGCGCTGCGCCAGTTCGCGGTGGCCGGAGACGAAGTCGGCGTGCAGGTGGGTTTCGAAGACGTAGCGGATGGTGAGCCCGTGCTCGGCGGCCGCCTTGAGGTACAGGTCGACGTCGCGCTGTGGATCCACGACCGCAGCCTCGCCCTTGGAACCGATCATGTACGAGGCATGGGCGAGGCAGCCCAGGTAGAACTGTTCGAAGTACACGACGGCACCTCCGCGCGGGGCACAGGCTAGCACAAGAAACCGCTGTCAGCTATCAGCTGCCAGCTCTCAGCCAGTCGGGGCAGGCGCCCACGTTTCTTGTTCGCGCCTCGGTCGCTCCTCGCTGTTCCCCGCACCAATTCTCTGAGGGCTGAAAGCCGATAGGTGATAGCCGCAGTCCATGTTGAAATGTCTACTGGCGAGGTGAGCGAATGGCGAGCAGCAGGGAATTGCGGCGAGTCTGCGCGTATTGCGCCTCCAGCGCGGCGGCGGACGCGGCGTATTATCGCGCCGCCGAGAGGCTGGGCGAAGAACTGGCGTCCGCGGGCGTGACCATCGTGTACGGCGGCGGCGCCAAGGGCAGCATGGGCGCGCTGGCCTCGGGCGCGCTGGCGCGCGGCGGCCGCGTCATCGGCATCCTGCCGCGCTTTATGCAGGACCTGGAGTGGGGCCACCGGGGCCTGACGCAGCTGATGCTGGTGGAGAACATGCGCGAGCGCAAGCACCTGATGCTCACCGACTCCGACGCGGTCATCGCGCTGCCCGGCGGCTGCGGCACCCTGGAAGAGCTGCTGGAGGCGATCACGCTCAAGCGCCTCGGCATTTACCTGAAGCCGATCGTCATGCTGAACACCCGCGGCTTCTTCGATCCCCTGCTGGAGTTGCTGCGGCACTGCGTGCGCGAGCGCTTCATGAATCCCGAGCACGAGCAGATGTGGACGGCCGTGGACGAACCCGAGCAGGTGATCGCCGCCATCAGAAATGCGCCTGCGTGGAGCGAGGAAGCGCGCAATTTCGCCCAAGTGGAGCCAACTTCCCCGGCTAAAGATTCCGTGTAGAATCGCCCTATTCATGGGCAATCCCCCCGTATCTGCCACCGCAGGCTGGCGTCACCGGCTACGCTTCCTGCGCCCCTCCCACCAGCACACCGCCTTTACCGCCACCCTGCTGCTGATGAGCGCGATCATGGCGTCACGCGTCATCGGCTACGTGCGCGAGGCTTACATTGCCTGGGCCTTCGGCGCCGGCGGGGTGACCGACGCCTACGTCGCCGCCTTCACCATTCCCGACTGGCTCAACTACCTGGTCGCCGGCGGCACCGCCTCCATCACCTTTATCTCCATCTACACGCGCTACCTGTCGCAGAACCGGGAAAAAGAGGCGGAGAAGACCTTCTCGGTCATCATCAGCGTGA
>DASUBK010000128.1:0-5457 GCA_035763305.1 Terriglobales bacterium
CACATTCGCGACGTCTTCTTCGCGCATGCGGTTTACCACTTGATCGGCAGTACGGTCTCCCTGCGGATTCATCCGCATATCGAGTGGCCCTTCTGCCTGAAAACTGAATCCGCGCGCGGGGTCCCCCAACTGGAGCGAGCTGACGCCGAGATCGGCGAGAATGCCGTCGGCCGAATTCGCCTCTACGTGCCCGGCGATTTCCGCAAACGACGCATGCACCGTCTCGATCGCCGGCCACTGCCCTTCGAGCCCGGCCGGCGCCTTCGCCAGCCGCTCGCCGGCCCTCTCCAGGGCTAGCGGGTCCTTATCGAAGCCAATCAAACGACCCCGTGGGCCGAGGAGCTTTGCGATAGCGAAGCTGTGCCCTCCGAGCCCCAGGGTGGCATCGATACAGGTCCCGCCGGCTGGGACCGCCAAAAAGTCGATCGCTTCTTGTAAAAGAACCGGGACATGACCAACTTCTTCTTGCTTTCCTGGCCGGCCATGCGCTCCCTCGGGAGCCTTGCGCCCAATCTCGTCCGCCACTAAATCCCCAGATCGTCCAGGTTCTTTTCGTCATCGGCCGTAAAGGGTTCGTCCACTTCCTTCCGTACCGCTTCCATGCTCTGGACTTCCAGCCGGTTGAGGTAGCCCATCACCGCCACCTCGCCGGCCAGCCCGGCCGATTCGCGCAGCAGCTGCGGAATCAGCAGCCGCCCCTGGCCGTCGATCTCGACCGCCTGCCCGTAGTAGTTGGTCCGGGTCAGAAACTTTTTCTTCGTAGGGTTGAAATTGGAGAGCTGGGCCAGCTTCTGCTCGATCCGCTCCCACTCCTCGAAGGGATATACCTGGGCAACCTTCCCATCCACGCTGGTGATATAGAATTGCGCGCCGTACTTCTCGTCGATTACGCGCTTGAATTCCGCGGGGACCTTGAGGCGTCCCTTTTCGTCGACGCGGGTTGGGTGATTGCCGCGAAACATTGCTTACAGTCCGGCTGCCGATCAGGGCGGCCCAGGAGGCGAAAACGGTCAAAAAGGCTTGCAACTGCACCGGGTTGGGGTCGTTTTGGGGGTTCTTAGGAACCATTTCCACCGTCATCAACCGCTACCCACGACCTACAACTTTTGACCACTTTCAACCACTTTGGACCACATCCTACGCCTAAATGGTTGTGTGTCAACAGATTTTTTTTAGGTCGCAATGCGCCTCAAAACTGCCCCGGGAGCCGATTTGGGAAACCGCTAGGAATGGGGTGAGAGATTTTGCGCAGCGCTAGCCATGGGGTTTACTGGGCTGGTTCAGGGGCGGGTGGCTCGGTCTGCCGGGTCTTGCGGGAGTTTTGGAACATTCCCTGCCCGGGTCGCGTAACCTCTCCAGAGGCGATTCCAATGAAGCTCGGCTCGCTCCTTGCCCTTCTCCTTCTCGCCGGCAGCACCCTCGCCCAGGAGCCCGGCCCCACCGTGGAGAAGCCCTTCGTCTCCGGCGGGCACATCACTATGGATCTTGAGGCCGGCGACTATACGATCAAGCCAGCCGAGAGCAACGTCGTCCGCGTTTCCTGGAACCGCACCTCGTATGAAGGCAAGGACCGGGTGCGGGTCACGGTTGACACCAGGGACTCCAACGCGACGGTGCGCATCGAGAACACGCCGCATAACAATTTCCATGCCGTAGTCGAAGTCCCCCGCAGCTGCGATCTGTACGTTCACCTGACCGCGGGCGACATCAACATGGGCGACATCACCGGCAACAAGGACATCGAATCGCGCGCCGGCGACATGAACATCGACATCGCCGATCCCAACGACTATGCCCACGTGCACGCCAGCGTGGTGGCCGGCGATATCAACGCCTCCGCCTTTCACGGCGCCAAGAGCGGACTCTTCCGCAGCTTCAAGTGGACTGGCCCGGGCACGCGCACCCTGAACGTCCACCTCTGGGCCGGCGACCTGAACCTGCGGCCCACGTTGAAGAGCGCTTCTCCCTCGCATAACTGACGCCAGCCTGCCACTTCGAATCGGCAACTCTCGGGTGCCGCCACGACGAATCTTTCCCTGCCCCGCTGACCTGCTGCGATACTGATGGACTCACTTCGTCATGCTCTCCGAAGCCGCCAAGTTTGAAGCGGAGCACTGGATCGCGGCCGACCGCGACCGCGTGTTCCGCTTCTTCGCCGATCCGCGCAACCTGCCGGTGATCACGCCACGCTGGACCGGAGCCCAACTCGTCCGTCTGGAGGTGGTGCCGCCGCGCGACATCGGCGGCGGCGAGCGCATGGCGGCGGTGGGTTCGCTGGTCGAGGTCTCGCTGCGCCTGCTTCCCTTTCTTCCCCTGCGGGTTCGCTGGACGGCGCAGATCGTGGGATTCCACTACGGGCAGTTCTTCCGTGACCAGCAGACACGCGGCCCCTTCGCGCTGTGGGTCCATGTGCACTCATTCGAAGACGAAGTGCGCGACGGCCAGCGGGGCACGCTGGTGCGCGACGAGGTGGACTACGAGATCGGTTTCGGGCCGCTGGGGCAACTGGCGGATGCGCTGGCGGTGAACTTCATGGTGCGGGGCATCTTCCAGTATCGCCAGCGCGCCGCCATCCGCGCCCTGACCGGAGTTCGCGCGTAGGTGTGGCACAGCCGCCCCGGCTGTGCAGTTGCGCAGCGATCCCCATCCGAGGCGGCTGTGCCACACGCAGTTAGCCCTGGCGGGATTGCTGGCTGATGTCCGGCCCGACCACCTTCTCCACGGCGCGGTCGTAGGCCTTCTGCGCCGCATCGCGGCCCGCATCGCCGGCTTCGCGGCGGCCCATGCGGATCACCTTCGCCACCTTGCGCTGGCCTTGTTCCCTGAGGTCGTGCGCCCCTTCGGCGATGCGGTGGCGCGTCTCTTCCCCGCTGGCGGGGGCCAGCAGCAGACCGGCGGCGACGCCGACTCCCAATCCGATAAGAAAGCTTTTCATGAGTGCCTCCCACCGTACCGATGCGTTCTCTGGGCCGGGGGTCGCCCACTCATTCCCAGCGCAGAGCCACCAAGGGGTCCACCCGCACCGCGCGCCGCACCGGAAGATAGCAGGCCAGCAGCGCGACCAGGAACAGAACGGCGCTCACCGCCAGGAAAGTAGCCGGATCGGTGGGACGGACACCGTACAGCACGCCCGCCATCAGGTGCGAGACCAGGAGAGCGACCGCGCACCCAATGGCGGCGCCGAGCAACGCCAGGCTCAGCCCCTGCGCCAGCACCATGCGCTGGATCTTGGTCCGGGTCGCTCCCGTCCCACCACAGCCAGCGGCCGACCTCGTAAAAACGCTCCTGTGCCAGGGTGGTGTTGCCGAAGGAGCGCTTCGCCGCGGCGCGCGCTTCCTCCCGGCTCAGGCCCTCTTGTACCAGGCGGTCGGCTTCCAGCTCGATGTGGGATTCGATTTCGGAGCGGAAATCGGCAGGCTTGCGTCGGCGCATGGCTATCCCTCCTCGGGGCCGAGGACGCGTCCGATGGCGGTCGCCAGCCGCGTCCATTTCGCCTTCTCCTTCACCAGTTGCTGCCGGCCCGCCTTGGTCAGGGTGTAGAAGCGCGCCTTGCGGTTGTTGCTCGATGTGCCCCACTCGGCGGCAATCCAGCCGCGCTCCTCCAGCCGCTGCAACGCGGGGTAAAGCGCGCCATGCTCGACCAGCAACTCGTCGTCGGAGCTCTGCTGGATGGCGCGGGCGATTCCCTGCCCGTGCTGCGGGCCGAAGATCAAGGTGCGAAGGATGAGCAGGTCCAGCGTGCCCTGCAGCAGTTCGAGGCGTTGCTTGCTGTCTTGGGTCGACATACGACCCAAAGTCTACTCCGTTTGGGTCAATTGTCAACCCAAGAAGGCGTTTTCGCGGGGCGAGATTTTGAGACCTGTTAGGCTTTCCGGGCAATCTAATTAACGTTGCAGCGAGACCCGCTCTCCTGCCCGACCCCGATGAGCACCCTGCTAAGCGACTCCCCCACTTCCCGCGATCAAGAACTTCCTCAACCGCCGGCGGCCAAGAAGGTTCCGCACGTCGAGGTGGTGCACGGCGAGCGCCGCGTGGACGATTATTTCTGGCTGCGGGAGAAGACCAATCCCGACACGCCCGCCTATCTCGAGGCGGAGAACGCCTACGCCGGGGGGGTGATGAAGTCCAGCGAGGCGCTGCAAAAACAGCTCTACGACGAGATGGTCGGCCACATCAAGGAGACCGATGTGGCGGCGCCGGTGCGCGACGGCGCCTGGTGGTACTACTCGCGTACGGAAAAGGGGCTGCAGTATCCCCGGCTCTGCCGCAAGCCGGTCAGCGCTGGGGATGCGCCGCACCCGCGCACTCCGGAAGAAATTGCGGGCGAGGAACATCTCTATCTCGATCTCAACCAGCTGGCCTCCGGCCATCCTTTCCTGGGGATGGGCGCGACTGCCATCAGCGACGATGGCAACCTGCTGGCCTACTCCGTCGATTTCACCGGCTTCCGCCAGTACACGCTGCACGTGATGGACCTGCGCAGCGGCGAGGTGCTGCCGGATATGGCAGAGAAGGTCGGTTCGGTGGCCTGGGCAGCCGACAATCGCACGCTGTTCTACACCATTGAGGACCACGCCAAGCGCCATTACCGCGTCTACCGCCACGCGCTCGGCCAGACCTCCGACGACCTGATCTACGAAGACGCCGACGAGCGCTTTAACGTTGATGTCTCCCGCTCGCGCAGCAAGCGCTTCCTGTTCACCGTTTCCGGCAGCCACACCACGACCGAGGCGCGCTTCCTGCCAGCGACCGATCCCGCGGGCGAGTGGAGAGTCGTCGCCGCACGTCGCCAGGACCATGAATACGATGTCGAGCACCGCGGCGGCGAGTTCCTCATCCGCACCAACGACAGAGGCCGCAACTTCCGGCTGGTTTCCGTGCCAGTCGACAGTCCCGGCGAGGAAAATTGGAAGGAGTTGGTGCCGCACCAGCCGGAGGTGATGATCGCCGACCTGCTCGCTTTCAAGGATTTCTTCGTACTGCACGAGCGCGAGGACGGGCTGCCGCACTTCCGCATTACCCGCTTCGACAGCGGCGAGGTACACCGCATCGCTTTCCCGGAGCCGGTATACGCGGCCTTTCCGGCGGCCAACCGCGAATACGACACGCGCTTCTTCCGCTACGCCTACCAGTCGCTGGTCACACCGAGTTCGATCTATGACTACGAGGTTGAGCCGCGCACGTCGGTGCTCATCAAAGAACAGGAAGTCCCGGGCTACGACAAGGCGCAGTATGTGTCGGAGCGGCTGTGGGCGACCGCGGCGGACGGAGTGAGGATTCCGATTTCGATCGTCTATCGCAAGGAACGGCCGCGCGACGGCTCGCGCCCGCTGCTGCTCACCGGCTACGGCGCCTACGGCTACGCCATTCCCGACAACTTCAATTCCAACCTGCTCTCGCTGCTGGACCGCGGTTTCGCGTTTGCTATCGCGCACATCCGCGGGGGCGGCGAGTTGG
>DASUBK010000129.1:0-2764 GCA_035763305.1 Terriglobales bacterium
GGTGGCGGGCGACTTCACGCAGGCGCAACTGAAGGCGCTGGCGCAGAAGTGGTTCGGCGGGTGGACGGGAACGGCGACGGCATCGAAGCCGCCGGAGATCGAGGGCGAACTGGCGCGCAAGGTGGTGATCGTGGACAAGCCGGGCTCGCCGCAGAGCGTGCTGCGCATCGGCGAGGTCGGGTTGCAGCGCAACAATCCCGACTTCCCCTCGGTGCAGGTGATGAACGAAATCCTGGGCGGGCTGTTCTCCAGCCGCATCAATCTGAACCTTCGCGAGGCGCACGGCTACACCTACGGCGCGTTCTCCACCTTCTCCTACCGCCGCGGGAAGGGACCGTTCTTCGTGGGCAGCATGGTGCGCACCGACGTCACCGCGCCGGCGGTGAAGGAGGTGTTCAACGAACTGGACAAGATGCGGGCGACGCAGCCGAGCGCGGCAGAGGTCTCGATGGCGCAGCAGACGCTGGAACGCGGCTTGACGGCGGCCTTTGAGACCACGCAGCAGACCGCGGCGACGATGCGCAACCTGTACACCTACAACCTGCCGCTGGACTACTATCGCAACCTTCCGGCGAAGTACGCGGCGGTCACGCCCGGGGACGTGCAGCAGATGGCGGAGAAGTACCTGTCGCCGGACAAGATGGTGGTGGTGGTGACCGGAGACCGGGCGAAGATCGAGTCGGGGTTGAAAGAGCTGTCGCTGGGCCCGACGGAGACGCTGGACGCGAGCGGAAAGGCGGCGGCGAAAGAATAGTTTTTGGTTCTTAGATGTTCGTTGTTAGCGAGCCGCGGGCGAGGGCGCCCGCGGCTGCTTTGTTTTCGGGCAGGTTGAGGACCGCCCCGGCGAGGCGCCGGGGCCTACCGAAAAATCAGGAGCGCAGACGAACGAACGAATAGCGAGCGCCTGAAGGCTCCGGCCGGGGACGGCCGGGAAGACAGCCGGCAGGATGCCGGCCGAAAGCAACGAGGAAGCGGTGAAGGTGCTGGAGCCGCAGTTGAAGAAAATCGGCGACGATCCGGCGCAGGCGGTAGCGATTCCCACATTGCTGCACTTTCTGGCGGCGGCCTACGAGGGGATGGGGCGGCACGAGGATGCGGCAGCCGCGTACACCCAACTGTTGAAGAGGCTGGAAGCATCGTTGCCGCCGGGGAGCGCCTGGATCCACGACACCATGACGAAGCTGGCGGCGGTGTATCACGCCATGGGGCGCAAGGACGACGAAGCGAAGATCACGGCGGAGCTGAAAGCGATGGACGGGGCGGGAGCGAAGTAGAACTCGGCGCTTGTTTCGAGCCGCGGGCGAGGGCGCCAGCGGCTGCTGTGTTTTCGGCAGGTTTTAGGACCGCCCCGGCGATGGCGCCGGGGCCTACCAAGTCATAGGGTGCGAGTCGTCTACTCCGGGGCGCACGTCACGGAGCAGGTGGCCATAAGGGTCGTTCGCTCGGCCGGAGAGCCAAAAGGTCCCTCGGCTCGCGGAACGACTGAAGTCCTGCCCTGACACAAGGCACAGCCGCGGGGCTATTGCATGAGGGCGCGCAGGGCGGCGACCTCTTTGTCATAGAAGGAGGGTCAGGGTACTGGGGAGGAAGAGGAGAGCGGGAGAATTTGTGGGTTGTTGGTTGTCGGTTGTGCGGAGCCGCGGGCGAGGGCGCCCGCGGCGGCGAAATTTTCGGGCAGGTGGAGGGCGGCCCCGGCGCGGGCGCCGGGGCCTACCATATTCAAAGATGCATGGCAACACAGCCGCGGGCGGCTGTGCCACACGGTTACTACGGTTCGACGAGGCAGTAGTCGCCCAGTCTTTCATCGGTTTCGAGATTGGCGGTCTTGGCGTAGATGCGCACGTTGGCGCAGTCGTAGGTGCCGCGATTGGGCGGCAGTTCGACCATCAGGTAGGTTCCGGCCTCCAAGGCCTTGCAGTAGGAAAGGCCTTCGTTGCACTGGAGCTGCACCGAAGTTTTTCCCTGCTGGGCCAGGACTACGACGACCTTGTTGACGGTGGCAGAACGTTTGACGGTGAGCTCTTTGGGCTGGGGAGCGGATTCCTCCTGGGCGAAAGCGAGGGCGGCGAAGAGCGGCAGCAATGCGATCAAGAAACGCTTCATGACGGCGCTCCTGGGCGGCGGTTCCAAGACCACCATGCACCTGGGAGGGACGAAGGTGAAAGGTGATCGGTCACGCGCCGAAATGGGCCTTCCCGAATTGGGATCGATGATGATGCCGTGCCGCGGGCGAGGGCGCCCGCGGCAGCGGAGGTGTTGGGCACAGCACTCGACCGCCCCGGCGCGGCGCCGGGGCCTACCAGTCCGAGGAGGGGGCACTCAGGCGCAAAGAGAAACCCCGGCGCCGAGGGCGGCCGGGGTACAGCGAATCGCACGCGAGGGCGCGTGCGCACCAACAACCCCACGAGTTAGCGGGTGGCCTGGGTGAGGCGCTGGTTGATCTCGTCCCAGTTGACCACGTTCCACCATTCTTTCAGGTAGTCGCCGCGGCGGTTCTGGTACTTGAGGTAGTAGGCGTGCTCCCAGACATCGTTGCCCATGATGGGGAAGGCGCCGTCGAGGAGCGGGCTGTCCTGGTTGGGGGTGCTGATCAACTCGTACTTGCCGCCCTTGGCGACCAGCCACGTCCAGCCGGAGCCGAAGCGCTTGAGGCCGTTGTCGTTGAACTTCTCTTTGAAGGCGTCGAAGCCGCCGAGTTGCTTGATGACGTCGGCGATCTTGCCGGTGGGCTGGCCGCCGCCTTTCTTCATGATCTTCCAGAACA
>DASUBK010000130.1:0-4286 GCA_035763305.1 Terriglobales bacterium
CGTGTTGGGTAGGCCCCCGGCGCCCTCGCCGGGGCGGTCGAATGCGCTGCCCTGAATGCAAATGCCGCGGGCGCCCTCGCCCGCGGCAACTGAAACTGAAACTGAAACTGAAACTGAAACTACCTCCCGCTCTTTACCGGCGGCGAGTCCTCCGTCGCCTGCTTTTCCTCCTCGCCGCGAATTACTCCCAGTTCATTCACGTAGAACGCACGGTGCTGGGCGTCGAACTGCTTCGGCACCATCTCCAGCGTGAACTGCTTGCCGGTGCTCTTGAAGTGCGCCGTGTAGTCGCCGCGGCTGGTGTTGACCATGCGCTTGGTGAACGACCCGTGTCCCGCCAGCCCCGCCAGCGACGTGGTGTAGGCGTTGTGCTTCTTGTGGTACTCCTGCTCCGCCCGCACCACCACTCGCATGTACGCCAGCGCCCCGGCCTCGGCCTCCGAATGCGCCGGGTCTCCGGGGAATTTCGGCGTGTAGGCCGGCGTGTCCGGCGGCATGGCTTGCCCCGGATTCGCCGGCGGCGTCTCCTGTCCCGCCGCTGCCACCACCAGCAGCAGCAGGACTGTGGTTACCAACGGCCAATGTCTCATGTGCCCTCCCCCTGCCAACCACTTTAGATGCAAGCTGCTTCCGGTTTTCCCCGGTGTTTTTCCCGGTTCCGGGGCTTGTTCCCGGCACTAGTAACGGATATGCTACGCCCCGAGCCTCCTGTGCAGTTGATTTTCCCGTGCCCCGGCACAGCTGCGCGCGTCCCTAACTGGGAACTAAAGACTGAGAACCTACAACAGAGAGCCGATATGAAACCCGCCGTAGCCCGCAGCAAAGCCCGCATCCGCATCGCCGTCGTGGAATCCGACCCCCTGCGCATCATCGGCTTCCGTGCCCTCTTCGACAATGAACCCGAGTTCGAGATCTTTGCCTCGTCGCTGCCGCAGCTGGCCACCGAGCAGGGAATCGACATTGTCCTGCTGGGCAGCCGCGGCGACCAGAACCTGTTCGACGTGATGGCCGGCCTCAAGGCCTCCCGCCCCGACCTGCGCATCATCGTCACCGGCTCCGGCGCCGACGAGGAGACCATTCTCAAGGCTATTGCCGCCGGCGCCAAGGGCTACGTCGAGGAGGGCGCCACCCCCGAGGAATTCGTGCAGGCCATGCGCATCGTGCACCAGGGCTCCGTGTGGGCGCCGCGCCGCGTGCTGTCCATGTTCATCGAGCGCGTCACCGCCAATCCCGGCCGCATCTTTCCCGCCGGCCGCGTCACCTTTACCGATCGCGAAAAAGAGGTGCTGGAACTCCTGGTCGCCGGCCGCTCCAACAAGGAGATCGGCGCCGCCCTGGGCATCGAAGAGCGTACCGTCAAAGCCCACGTCGCCAAGCTGATGCGCAAAGTCGGCGTGCAGAACCGCATTGCCCTCTCCGTCCACGCCATCACCCATTCGCTGGTAACCAACGGCTGAGCCGCCGGCATTCGACACTCGGCATTCGACACTCGACACTCCGGCTTGAAGCTTGTACCCCGGCCGCCCTCGGCCGGGGTTCTTGGTTTCCGCCAATCCCAAACCCTGCAAATCGGCATTCGGCATTCGGCCATGCCTTCCGTCCACCGACCTCGGTAACTTGCCGCCAATCCTCCTTGGGCGCACACTGCACTCACCTACCACAGACCTGGGAGACGAGGGTTGAAGTCGCGGCTCAACGCCAAAGCTTCAACCCTCATTACTTTTCCGGGGAAACTTTCCAATCATTCCCCCTCGGCGGCGCAATCGGCTACTATCGGATCATGAAGAAGAAGACTCTCCCCCTCGTTCTTCTCCTCCTCGTCACCGTTTCCATCTCCGCCGTGGCCGAAGGCGATCGCGACAAAGCCCTGGAGCGCGTGCAACTCGCCGGCACCACCCTCGACGAAATCATGGCCGCGCCCGACAACGGCATTCCCGACGATATTCTCGGTAATGCCGAGTGCATTGCCGTGGTGCCTTCGTATCTGAAAGGCGCGTTCGTGGTCGGCGCCGCCTATGGCCGCGGCGTGGCCAGCTGCCGCACCTCCAGCGGCTGGAGTTCGCCCTCGTTCTTCACCCTGAAGGCCGGCAGCTTTGGCTTCCAGATTGGCGGCCAGGCCGTGGATCTGGTCATGGTGATCATGAACCAGGGCGGCATGCATCAGCTGATGAGCAGCAAGTTTGAATTGGGCGCCGACGCTTCCGTCGCGGCCGGTCCGGTCGGCCGCCATGCCGGCGGCGACACTGACTGGAAGATGCGCGCCGAAGTCCTGACCTACTCCCGCGCCCGCGGCGTCTTCGCCGGCATCAGCCTGAAAGGCAGCGTCATCGGCCAGGACCGCGACAGCACCCGCGCGTTCTACGGTCGCATCGTGCCCACCCGCACCCTGCTGACCGGTACCTATCCGGCGCCCCAGGACGCGCAGCCCTTCCTCGCCACCTTGCAGAAGTACGCTCCGGCCCCGGCTGCGCCCGCCAAACCCGCCGCCCAGCCCGCGACGCCCAAGCAGCAATAACGGAACATGGTGCCCCACATCTGCCCGCCTCGGGCAGATGTGGGGCCGGCCGCCCTTCGCCGCACCCGAATCACGTAGCCGCAGGCGCCCTCGCCTGCGGACCGCAATCAGCGCCTCGACCCGATCGCCCGTTGACTCGATCATCCGATTCCGGGTTGTCCTCTCCCCTCGAAGTTTCCGTCCCCCAAATTGGCGAAACATTTTCGCCGTCCTCGCATCTGAATCTGAAGAGAGCAGCACCAGCTCTCCCCCTGGTCGGCCCATGCGCTGGAAGACGTTCATTATTGGTTGGTCCCTGGCCCTGGCAGCGTTACTGTTCGCCGCGCGGCGCACCACCGCGCCGCCGTCGCAGACGCTGTTCTCCTCTGTCGTCGATCTCACTCATACTGTGGATCCGCACGCCGCCTCGCAGAGCCTGGCTACCGGCCCTTTCACCGGGCTCATTACCGTAGATAAGAACGGCTTCTTCGAGCGCAGCATGCGCGTGCCGCGGCACTTCGCCACCAGCATCGAGGCCCCGGCCGCTTCTCAGCCCGGCCGCTGGAGCGTGGACCAGATTCCTCCCGACCACCTGCTCGGCCCGCTGGTGGTTCTCGACGTCGCTGCCAAGGCTGGCGGGAATCCCGATTACCAGGTTTCGCTGGATGACATCGCCCTCTGGGAGCAGGTGAACGGCCAGGTTCCGCCCGGCGCGGTGGTGATTGCTCGCACCGGATGGGAGGCACGGCAGGGTGAGCGCGGCCGTGAAGCTTCGCGCTACGCCGCCTGGTCGCCCGATGCCGCTCGCTTTCTGGTAGAGGGCCGCTCCGTCTATGCGCTGGGAAGCGACGCTCCTGCGCTCGACTCCGGATCTTCGTCCGCCGCGCCGGTCACCCGCTACGCCGCCGCGCACAACGTGTACGCGCTGACCAATGTCGCCAATCTCGGCAATGCGCCTCACAATGGCGCGGTCGCGGTGGTGGCGCCCACCCGCATCGAGCACGGCGCCGGCGGCCCAGCCCGCGTCCTCGCCCTCATCCGCGTGCCCATGAACAGCGCGCCCGCCAATTGATCGACCGCGGTTCTTTCTTCTTAATTGGTAGTTCTTAAGCTGCTCTAACGAGTCAACAACCAAGAACCAAGAACGAAGAACTAAGAACCAAGAACTAACAATTAACAACCAACAACTCACGTCAAATGCATCTTCCACGCCGTGTAGCTCACCGCCTCGCGCAGGATCGCCCAACTGCGGGTCCAGGCTGACTTCGGCAGCGACTCCGGCCGCGGCGCCGCGTATGCCGTGATTCCTTGCCGTTCCATCATTTTCTTCACTCGGAACATGTGGTAGGCGTCGCTGACCGCGTCGCAGCTCTCGACGCCGTTGGCGCGCAGGATGGTCGCCACCCGCTGCGCCGACTGGTCGGTATCGCTGCCCTGGGTTTCCGCGATCAGCGCCCGGTCGGGCACGCCGCGCCTGGCCAGGTAATCCCGGCCGACCGCGCCCTCGCTGAATTTGGGATCCCCGCCTGCGCCGCCGGTGGTGATGACCAGCAGCGCCAGGCCGCGCTGGTACAGGTCATACGCATGGTCGAGCCGCGCCCGCAGCACCGGCGACGGCCGGCCGGAATACTCCGCCGCGCCGAACACCACGATCGCCCCCGCCGCCCTCGCTTCGTTCCGCGACGCCTGGCGCGCGATGCGCAGCGACACGTACGCCAGCCACGCCAGCGCAGCCGTCAGCAGCAATAACAGGATGTTACGAATGGGAGATGACTTCCGCTGGGCGCCGCCG
>DASUBK010000131.1:0-13493 GCA_035763305.1 Terriglobales bacterium
GTCGATCATCTGCCGCAGGCAGGGCGGATCGGCGTCGATGACGTCGTCGGCGAGCAGCACCGCGAAGGGCTCGTCGCCGACCAGTTCCCGGGCCATCAGCACCGCATGGCCCAGGCCCATGGCTTCCTTCTGCCGCACGTAGGAGACGTGGATCATGTCGGAGATGGCGCGCACTACCGCCAGCAGTTCCTTCTTGCCGCGCTCCTCCAGCATCTTCTCCAGTTCGTAGCTGACGTCGAAGTGGTCTTCGATGGCCGTTTTGCCGCGGCCGGTGATGATGATGATCTGGTCGCAGCCCGACGCCAGCGCCTCTTCCACGCCATACTGGATGATGGGCTTGTCCACCAGGGGAAGCATTTCCTTGGGCTGGGCCTTGGTGGCGGGCAGAAAGCGCGTGCCCAATCCGGCGGCGGGAAAGACGGCTTTGCGGACTCGTTTTCTCATGCGTGACTCTGTTGGACGCTGTCCAAAACCCGCAGGCGAGGGCGCCTGCGCTACGTAATCTCTTACAATACCGGCGAATCATTCCCCAGCATGGTCTCGCGAATCATCTTCACCGGCGGGAAGCCCTGGCGCAGGAAGTCGTCGTGGAACTTCTGCAGGTTGAACGACGCGCCCTCTTTCGCCTTCACGTCGTCGCGCAGCTTCATGATCTCCAGCTTGCCCAGCGTGTACACCAGGTACGTGGGATCGCTGGTGCCGCGCTTGGCTTCGCGCTCCGCCACCGCCGGCGTCTGGTAGCCGTCGCTGACGAAGAACTTGGTGCACTCCTCCAGCGTCATCTGCCCGGTGTGCATCTTGATGCCGCAGATGAAGCGGGCATCGCGCAGCAGCGCGTCCTGCAACTGCCCCAGCCGCAGCTTGAGAAATGGAATGTCCTTGTTCTCCGGCAGCGCGGGATTGCGGCCGTAGCCCTCGTCGAGCATCATCTGCTCGGTGTAATGCGCCCAGCCTTCCGCGTTCGACCCGGCGCCCAGCAGCTTGCGCGTCTTCGACGGCGAGCTCGGCACCCACAGGAACTGCACGTAGTGGCCGGGATAGGCTTCGTGCACCGCCGTGCTGATGATGGTGCCGCGATTGAAGCCCTCCAGCCATGACTCGATCTTGTCCTTCGGCCAACTCTTCTCCGGCGGCGTCACGTTAAAGAACGCTTCCTTGGCGACCTTCTCGTACGGCCCCGGCGTGTCCATGGACGCCGAGGTCAGCGCCCGCCCGAACGGCGGCGTCTCTTCCACGATCGGCAGCACCGGCGAAGGAATGGTCACGATATGGTGCTGCTCGATGAAGTCGCGCAGCCCCTTCAGCGTGTTGCGGAAGGCAGGCAGCAGCCCGGCCGCGGTCGGATGGTCCTTCTCCAGCTCGTGCAGAATTTCCTGCGGCGTCTTCTTGGGATCGATCTCGGCCGAGACTTCCTTGAACTTCTGCTGGTTGCGCTGCAGGTCTTCGGTACCGATCTGCAGCAGCCGGTCCAGCGGGATGTCCACCATCTCCTCGTACTCGAGCTTCTTGCGGTAATTATCGGCGCCGATCTTATAGTCGCCGTGGGACGCGGGCAGCAGGTCGTGCTGGAGGTAGTTCTCGTATTTCTGCAGCGCGGCGATGACCGCGGCGTTGCTCTGCTTGAATTCGCCCAGCAGCTTGGCGTCCTTGACCCCCTGGAACGCCTCGGGAACGTCGTGCTGGAAGAAGCCGATGATGAACGGCATCTGCTCGATCGCAACCTCGGTGTACACGCGCGGCGGGTTCTTGAGGTTGGCGCGCCCGGCGTCGAACACCGCCGGCATCTGCTTTTCGCGATCGATCAGGGAGCGCAGGCGCTGCTCCGGCGGCGCGAACTTGCGCGCCATGATCACGAATGCCGAGCTGGTGATGCCGCTGGAATAGCGGTCGGGATTCTTCTCCCAGGAGCGGATGTTTTGCCACTCCAGCAGCGCGGCATGGAGATTGTTCAGGATCAACTCGCGGTCCTGGCGCTGCTCCAGCGAAAGCCTGGCGGCCTCGACGTCGCCGAATTTCTTCAGATAGTCGTTCGCCCAGGCGACCTGCTGGTCAATCGCGGTCTTCGAGTAGTCCTCCAGCTTGGTGTCGTACTGGTGGAATCCGGCTGCGGTGCCGGCGGTGGGATTGAACTGAAAATAGCTGTCGAAGAACTGGTCCACCAGTTGGTTGAAATCGGTCGTCTGGGCAAAAGACATGACAGGCAGAAGAAAAAGCAGGAGAAACAGTTTGCTCATGCGCTCCTCGACAAACCAAAAAGGTTAGCACACGCAGGCGCAGGCGCCCTCGCCTGCACAGGCGAGCGCAGCTCGCCGGAACCGCGGATGTACGCCCGCCCGGCGAGGGCGCCTGTCGGCACGTGATCCCGCTCAATCCGCGGGCACTCCTTCTCCCGCCAGCTGCTGCAGCAGCGCCCGCAGCCGCGACAAAACCTCGTCCGCCGCGCTGGCCTTCAGCGTGAACTTGAGAATCCCCGCGGGCGTAAATGCCGCTCCGCGCTGCGAGGCGACGAACTGCGCCAGCCGCGACGGATCGATGGTCGCCGTGGGCGTAAACCGCACGCTGACCAGGTCGCGCTTGCGCTCGATGCCCGCCACTCCCACCCGCTGCGCCAGCAGCTTCAGTTCGGCGTACTCCAGCAGGTGTCGCACCGCCGGCGGGGGCGGCCCGTAGCGGTCTTCCAGTTCGCCGCGCACGTCGGCCAATTGCGACTCGGTCTCCACCGCGGCCACGCGCTTGTAAATGCGCAGGCGCTGGTTTTCTTCCTTGATGTACTCGCCGGGAATGCGGATGTTGAGCCCCAGGTTGAGCTGCGTCTCGGCTTCCTCCGGCGCCACCTCGCCCTTGAGCTCGCGAACCGTGCGCTCCAGCATCGAGGTATAGAGCTCGAAGCCGACGGCATCGATGTGCCCGCTCTGCTCGCCGCCCAGCAGGTTGCCGGCGCCGCGCAGCTCCAGGTCGAGCGCGGCGATTTTGAATCCCGCGCCGAGATCGCTGAACTCCTTCAGCGCGGCCAGGCGGCGGCGCGCCAGCGGCGTCAGCTCGGTGTCGGTGGGAATCAGCAGGTACGCGTACGCGCGGCGATCGCTGCGTCCCACGCGCCCGCGCAGCTGGTACAACTCGCTCAGCCCGTGCCGGTCGGCGCGATTGACGACCATGGTGTTGCACAGCGGGATGTCGAGACCGTTCTCGATGATCGTGGTCGCCACCAGCACGTCGGCCTCGTGGCGCATGAAGGCGAGCATCACCTTCTCCAGTTCGCCTTCGGTCATCTGCCCGTGGCCGACGAGAATTCGCGCCCGCGGCACCAGCTCCTGGATCTTGGCCGCGATCTCGTAGATGCTCTCCACCCGGTTGTGCACGAAGTAGGTCTGCCCGCCACGCTCCAGTTCGTGCTCGATGGCCGAGCGGATCAGCTTCTCGTCCCAGGGCGCCACCACCGTCTGGATCGCCATGCGGTCCTTGGGCGGGGTCTCGATCACGCTCATGTCGCGCAGTCCGACCAGCGACATGTGCAGCGTGCGCGGAATCGGCGTTGCCGACATGGTCAGCACGTCCACTTCTTTCTTCAGCTGCTTCAGCCGTTCCTTGTGGCGCACGCCGAAGCGCTGCTCCTCGTCCACGATCACCAGCCCCAGGTCGGCGAACTTGATGTCCTTCGACAGCAGCCGGTGGGTGCCGATCAGCACATCCACCTTGCCCTGCTCGACCTTGTCCACGATCTCCGCCTGCTGGCGCGCCGTGCGGAAGCGGCTGATCATCTCGATGGTGATGGGGAATGCCGCGAAGCGGCGCTTGAACGTCTCGTAGTGCTGGAAGGCGAGCACGGTCGTCGGCGCCAGTACTGCCACCTGCTTGTTGTCGCCCACCGCCTTGAACGCCGCGCGCATCGCCACCTCGGTTTTGCCGTAGCCCACGTCGCCGCACAGCAGGCGGTCCATGGGCGTGGTGGACTGCATGTCGCGCTTGATGTCGCCGATGGCGGTGATCTGGTCTTCGGTTTCGCTGAACTCGAAGGCGTCCTCGAATTCCCGCTGCCATTCCGAGTCGGCGGGGAAGGAGTGGCCCTGCGCGGTCTTGCGCTGCGCGTAGAGCTTGAGCAGCTCGTCCGCCATGTCCTGCATGGCCTTCTTGACGCGCGCCTTGGTCTTGGCCCACTGCGTGGTGCCCAGGCGGTTCAGCACCGGCTTCGCGCCGCCTTCAGCCGAGCGGTACTTCTGCACCAGGTCGAGGCGCGTCAGCGGAACGTAAAGGCGGGCGCCCTCGGCGTACTCCAGGATCATGAACTCCGCGTTGGAGCCGTCGCCCTGCGGAATCTCCTTGAGCCCCTGGTACTGCCCGATGCCGTGCTCGATGTGCACCACGTAATCGCCGACCTGCAGATCGCGAAAGTCGGAGACGAAGGCGGAGGTCTTCGATTTCTGCCGCAGCGGCCGGGCGGCGGCCATTTCCGACTCGTCGAACAGGTCGCAACTGCCGAACAACACCAGGCGGGCGTCGGGCAGCGCCACACCGTACGGGACATAGGCTCTAACTACAGTTGTAGTATTTTCCTCGCCCATCAGGTAGGCAGCGTCTTCCACCAGGCTCTCCCCCGGGCGCGGCGTGCGGCTCCCCAGGCGGAAGGGCACGCCGTATTCGGTGAAGATCTCGGCCAGGCGCTCGACTTCGCCGGTGTTGGGCGCGGCGAACAGGACCCGCTTCCCCTCCGTCGCTAGCTTCTTGACCTCCTCGACTACGGCGGGGACAGAGCCGTGGAAGCGAGTGGTCGGCTGAGTCAAAAACGACAAATGTAGTTGTTGCTCCTGGCCCGGCTCTTCCGCCGTGGGCTGGGGCAGCTTCCACGCCTCCGCCAGTTCCCCGGCGGTCGGTGGCTGGGTAACGCCGATACCGAGATGCATCAGGTCCGCGCCGGGCAAAGAACCGATCTTCTCCCGCCATTTGTCCGGCGGCAGGTAGATTTCCTCCGGGCGCACCAGGTTCCCCACCAGGCTGCGCTGGTGGGCATCTTCGACCCGCTCCCACCAGCCATCGTGGACCGCCGCAAGGTTCTCCGGTTCGTCGAGCAGCACCGCCGCCGTGGGCAGCAGGTCGATCAGGCTGCCGCCGCCCTCGCTGCCGTGCGGCGAGACCGGCGCGTACAGTTCCCAGCCGGGGAAGACGCCCACACCGCCGCCGCGCACCGCCGCGTCAATCGCTTCTGACTCCCCGGTCACACGGTGGCCCGAGAGCCGCGCGTGCACCGGCGCCAGGATTTCCTCCCGCACCGGCGTCTCGGTCAACGGCATGAGCACCGCTTCGTCCACCGCGGCCCCGGTCGAGCGCTGCGTGCCGGGATCGAACTTGCGGATCGAGTCAATCTCGTCGCCGAACAACTCGACGCGCAGCGGGCGGTCGGTCTCCGGAGGGTAGACATCGAGAATGCCGCCGCGCACGGCAAACTCGCCGGGCATCTCGACCACATCGGCAACGGCGTATCCGGCGGTGTTCAGGTGAGATGTGAGCGCCTCGAGATCGACGCTTTCGCCGCGCCGCAGGGTGCGCGCCAGCTCCGCGTAGTATTCGCGCCCGCGCAGCCGCATGGCCGCCGACGCTATCGGCGCGATGACAATGCCGGCGCTTCCCGTCGCGATCTTCCACAGAGCGCTGGCCCGCTTCTCCTGGATCTCCGGGTGTGGCGATAAGCCTTCGAAGGGCAACACGTCGTAGGCGGGGACATCCAGCACCTGCGCCGGCGAGACCGCGCCCGTCAGTTCCGCGAATCCCTGCACCAGCGGCACCAGTTCCTCGGCGGCCCGGTTGTCGTTGACCATCACGATCAGCGGCCGGGAGGCGCTGCGGGCCAGCAACGCGATGACTAAGGCTTTGGCGGTGGATGTGAGCCCGGAGACACCTACCCGCTCCGCGCCGCTCTTGACCAGGGAGGCGGCACGCGCGAACACGGGCAGTTTTTCCACGTCCGCGAAGAGTTCGCGAACGAATGGGAGGACCATTCCTCTTTGATTCTAGCAGGGCTTACGGCCGCTGGGATTTGGCGGGTGTCTTCCTGCGGTTGCGAGCTGCTGGTGGTCGGCCGTCGACCGCGGGTGAGTCCACCGGCGTGTAGTGCCGCTTCAGCCAGCGAGTCAGCCCGTCGAGCCCGGTGTAGAGCACGCGCTCGGTGATGTTGGCTTGGTCGAGCTTGTCGCGCGCCTCCCATTTCAGCGCCGCCGGAATGATGATGCGCCGCACCGCCTCGGGATGGCGTCGCTGCAGCCACAAGTCGAAATGCGCCAGCGGGCTCGACATCATGGAGAAGAGCGCGAATTGATTCACGATGCGCGCGTCCAGCGACGGCGGCTCGAGAAACACCGCGAATTCCTGCTGCGCCAGACTCTCCAGCTTCTTCAGGCTGGGCGCGACCCGCTGCAGCATCTCCACGGTGAAGGCGTTGGATCGCTCCCGCAGCAGCGCCTCGCGCAGCGATCGCGGCAGCAACCGGTGCAAGACGACATAGTTCACGCACCAGATGACGGCGTCGCGGTCGTACAGCAGCAGGTCTTCGGTGGCAAAGTGCAGCGCCACGTACGGCGAGTAGGTCCAGTCCAGCAGCCGCGTCGGCAGCCCGTGGTGCTGCGCCAGGGCGAGCCAGTTCCACTCCGAGTCGTACTGCACCGCGTCCTGGCGGGCGTACTTCTTGAAGTTGCGCAGCAGGTGGTACTCCATGGCGCGCACGCTGCCGCCCAGCTTCAGCAGGCCGGTGCGCAGGTCCTCGCGCACGTCGCCCATGCCGCGGTAGACGAAGTCGGAGCGGAAGCGCTGGATGTTGGCGTTCCAGGTGTCGTGGTACAGCTCGCGCTGCAACTCCAGCCAGGATTGAACGCGGATGTCTGCCATAGCTTGCGGCTGCCTCGGATGCGGCAGGCTTATCGTAATCCTTCGCCCGTGTATCCGATTTCAAAACCGCGGCCAGGGGTTGGATGCCGGCCTGCATCGGGACTGGCGAGGTCCTTGTGAGGCCGGTCACACGCCGGTGTGCGCCGGGCTTGATATGCTTTTCCCGGAGCTGAGCCATGCGCAAATGCGACACATCCCGCGAACTGCAGAAGCGCGCCGAGGCGGTCATTCCCGGCGGCGTGAATTCTCCGGTGCGCGCCTTTCGCGCCGTTGGAGGAGAGCCGCCCTTCCTGGTGAAGGGCGAGGGCAGCCGCGTGTGGGACGCCGACGGCAACGAGTACATCGACTACGTCGGCTCCTGGGGCCCGCTGATCCTCGGCCACGCCGCGCCGGAAGTGATCGAGGACATCATTGCGGCCGCGCGCGAGGGCACCAGCTTCGGCGCCTCTACTCCCTCCGAAATCGACCTCGCCGAGGCGGTCGTGGAAGCCTTTCCCTCGATGGAGAAGCTGCGCTTCGTCAGCTCCGGCACCGAGGCCACGATGTCGGCCATCCGCCTCGCCCGCGCCTACACCAAGCGCAAGTACATCGTGAAATTCGAGGGCTGCTATCACGGCCACAGCGATGCGCTGCTGGTGAAGGCGGGCTCGGGTGTCGCCACGCTGGGCATCCCCGGCTCGGCCGGCGTGCCGGAAGAATTCGTGCAATTCACCCTGGCCCTGCCCTACAACAACCTGAACGTCGTCGAAGAGGCGTTCAAGCGCTACGCCGGCCAGATCGCCTGCATCATCGTCGAACCCGTGGTCGGCAACATGGGTTGCGTGCCGCCGGAGCGCGGCTTTCTCGACGGACTGCGCTATCTCACCTCGCGCGACGGCGCGCTGCTGATCTTCGACGAGGTGATGACCGGCTTCCGCGTCGCCTTCGGCGGCGCGCAGGAACTCTATGGCACCCGCCCCGACCTGACCACACTGGGCAAGATTATCGGCGGCGGCATGCCGGTGGGCGCCTATGGCGGTCCTGCGGAGATCATGGACCTCATCGCGCCGCTCGGTCCCGTCTACCAGGCGGGCACGCTTTCCGGCAATCCGCTGGCCATGGCGGCCGGGCTCTCGACTCTCTGTTACCTGCGCGACAACCGCGAAGTTTACGGGCGGATGGAGCGGCTCTCGGCGATGCTCGTCGCCATGGTCCAGGACGCGGCGCGCGAATCCGGCGTGCCCGTCGCGGCCAATCGTGTTGGCTCGATGTTCACCTGGTTCTTCACCGAGCGCCCGGTCACCGACTGGGATTCAGCGGCCAAATGCGACACCCAGGCCTTCGGGCGCTTCCACCGCGGCATGCTCCACGCCGGCGTGTGGCTGCCCCCGTCGCAGTTCGAGGCTGCCTTCCTCGGCGCCGCCCATACCGACGAAGACATCCGCCAGACCGTCGCCGCCGCTCGCGAGGCGTTGGCGCAAGTGAGCGCCTGATCGGAATGTGTGGCACGGGTCTCCGACCCGTGCACCCGGTCCGAGACCCGCGCCACACGCTGCAGCTATGATGTGGCGGTGGCCCCCCTGCTGCAGATTCGCGGCCTGACCGTCAGCTTCCCCGCTCACGGCGGAAATGGCGCCGGCAAAAACGTGCCCGCTGTCCGCGGCATCGATCTCGACGTTGCCCAGGGCGAGGTCCTCGGCCTGGTCGGCGAATCCGGCTCGGGAAAATCCGTCACCTCGCTCGCCGTGCTGCGCCTCCTTCCGCCGCAGGCTCATATTGAAGGAAACATCGAATTCGCCCACGAAGACCTGCTCCATGCCGGCGAGGAGCAGATGCGCGGCATCCGCGGCGCCCGCATCAGCATGATCTTCCAGGAGCCGATGACCGCGCTCAATCCGGTCATGCGCATCGGCGACCAGATTGCCGAAGCCGTGCTGGCGCACGCTCACGCCCATCATGGCGCCCACGCTCCTTCGAAGCACGAAGCCTGGCAGCGCGCCATCGAAGCCATGCGCGAGGTGGCGATTCCCGACCCCGAGCGCCGCGCCCGCGACTATCCCCACCAGCTTTCCGGCGGCCAGCGGCAACGCGTCATGATCGCCATGGCGCTGGTGAACCGCCCGGAGTTGCTCATTGCCGACGAGCCCACCACCGCCCTCGACGTCACCATCCAGGCGCAGATCCTCGACTTGCTGCGCGAACTGCGGCGCAAGTTCAACCTGGCGATGCTGTTCATCTCCCACGATCTGGCTGTCGTATCGCAGGTCTCCGATCGCATCGCGGTGATGTACGCCGGCACGATCGTGGAAGTCGGCGCGGCCCGCGACGTCTTCGAGCGCCCGGCGCATCCTTACACCGCGGGACTGCTGCGTTCTCTGCCGACACTTCACACGGAACGCGGCCGCCCGTTGCGCACCATCGAGGGCACCGTCCCGTCGCCTGGAGCGTGGCCGGCGGGCTGCCCCTTCGAGCCGCGCTGCGATATCCGCATCGACAACTGCCGCCGGGCGCTGCCGCCGCTGCTGGAAGTCGCTCCCGGCCACTGGACGCGCTGTCCGGAAATGCCGAAGGGCTGAGTTGTGCATTAAAGCTTGGTTGCTACCCGTTCGTTTTTCATTGCTGGGACAACAAGAAACGCTATCCCATCGAACAACCGACAAGTAACAACCAACAACATTTGGGAATTCGTCATTCGGCACTCGGCAATGGATGCGCTTCCCGTGTAAATTAACTTCTGCTTGCGCGTCCTCTTACTTAGCGATATTCACGCCAACCTGGAGGCGATGGAGGCCTGCCTGGCCGTCGCGCCGCCGTGCGACGCCATCGTCAACCTGGGCGACATCGTCGGCTACGGCGCCAGCCCCAACGAGGTCACCGAGCGCTCGCGCCGCCTGGGCGGCCTCTTTGTGCGCGGCAACCACGACAAAGCCTGCTCCGGCGTCACCAGCTACGAAGGCTTCAACCCCATCGCCGGCATCGCCGTTCTCTGGACTCGCACCATGCTGCGCCCCGAGCTGACGAAGTGGCTCTACGACCTGCCGCAGGGACCACGGACTCTCGAAGAGCTCCCCGGGGTGCGGTTCGTGCACGGATCGCCGCACGACGAAGACGAGTACCTGCTGGCGCTGGACGAAGCCGCGCACGCGATGGACGGCGCCGATGCGCCGGTCATCTTTTTCGGCCACACCCATGTGCAGGGCGGGTTCCTGCTCGGCAACGGCCGCGACAGTGCCATTCTGCGCCCGGCGTACCGCACCAAGGACGATAAGGAGCTGTTCAACTACCAACTGCTGCCGGGGCGGCGCTACCTGATCAACCCCGGCTCCATCGGACAGCCGCGCGACGGCGACTGGCGCGCCGCCTTTGCCATCTTCGACAGCGAAGCCCGCCGCGTGACCTACATTCGCGTTCCCTATGACGTCGCCGGCGCACAGAAACGTATTCGCGAGGCGCAGTTGCCGGAGCGTCTGGCCGGACGCCTCGGCATGGGAAGATAGCTCAAAGCTCAAGGCTCAAAGCTGACATGACACCACGGCCCTCGCAATCGCAGGAACTGTTTGGCGCCCGCCTGGAGCGGCTGCCGGAAGCCTATCTGGTCGCGCACGTCGACGGCGGCGCCCGCGGCAATCCCGGTCCCGCCGGCTTCGGCGTGGTAATCGAGGACGAGGCGGGACGCCCGGTCGCGCGTCTCAGCCAGTATCTCGGCCACCGCACCAACAACTACGCCGAGTACATGGGCCTGCTCTCCGCGCTGGCGTACGCTCTCAAGCACGGCTTCAAGGCGCTGAAGGTCATCAGCGACTCCGAATTGATGGTGCGGCAGATCCAGGGCAAGTACAAAGTCAAAAGCCCGGTGCTGCTCGATCTCTACAAGCACGCCAAGTCGCTCATCCAGCAACTGGACTGGTTCCGCATCGAGCACACCCTGCGCGAGGGCAACGCCGAAGCCGACCGCCTCGCCAACGAGGCCATGGACCAAGGCATGCGCCGCCCCAGTCCCGGTCAAATGCGTGAGCAGGCCACTTCGACTTCGACGCCGGTGCCGCCTGCATCGCCGCGGGAGGTCGAAGGCGTGGTGCGCGAGGGTCGCGTTGAATTCACCGGGGCTACCTTGCCCGAGGGAACCAAGGTCAAGATCAGGACTGCGTAGGCGATTTCACCGCAAAGGACCAAAGGTGCGCAAAGGAATATCAACCTTTGCGTTCCTTTGCGTCCTTTGCGTTTAAGAGATTGTTATACGAAGCAGGCGGCTTCCTTCTGGCCCCGCCGTTTGCGGAACACCACCCGCGGCTCCTCCCGCCAGCGTTCATGCACCGCGACCACCTCGCACTCGATCTCCGGCGACAGGTAGCGCAGCAGCGTGTCGGTGGCGGGATGGATGTGCAGCGCCGGCGCCACCAGGAAGAGGATGGGAGCTTCATCCGCCAGCGGCTTGCCGGGAAAATAGCCGAACGAAGTGAACTCCCCCCGCTGCTGGTGCCAGCACACGCGCGCCCAGTAATCCACGCCCTGCAGCGGCAGGTGGATGTCCTCGTCCGCCTTCAGTTCGAGCACCGCCAAACGCCCTTCGCGGGTGCGCGCCAGCACATCAATCACCGCGCGATCGGAGGCGGAGAACGCCGGCACCTGCGAGTACACGCAGCTCTCGTCGAGCCGCGGATCGATCATCCCAACATCGCTTTGCACCAGCGACTCCAGCCAGCGCTCCGGCGCCAGCCGCCACAGAAGATCGGCGCGCGATCCCGACGGCGTTCGCGCCCGCTGCAGGCGCTTCAGCAGCGTGGTAAAGGCCGCCTGGTTGCGCTCCTCGAGCACCGTCTCCGCCGCCCCGATGCCGAAGACAATCTCTTCCTGCAGCGCCAAGCCGCCGCTACTCGCCAGCCGCGCGCGGGCGAACTCCAGCCCGCGATAACGAAAGGCGATCTCCGCCGACGTCAGCACCGCGACTTCACAATCCGGCAGCGCGCCGCGGATTCGCGCGATCGAGGCGGCGAAGCGCTCGCGCGTGGCAGTGGCCTCCGGGCTCTGCACCAGGCGGGTGACAATGTTGCCGCGATCCCGGCAATCGACGCTGCGCAGTTCGCCGCCGCTCTCCGTCAATTCGTACAGCTCCCACTTGGCGATCTCGGCGTCGAGGTGTGCCATGCGCTCCCGCAGCACCGCCGAGCATCCCGGCGGCGCGAATAGCCGCAAGCCCTCGACGTGCAGCTCCGGCGCGCACTGCGTCCGCAGGTAATCGAACCAGAGGAGCGCGAAGGTGAGCGCGCCATCGACGGCCGCCTGCGGCTCCTGTTGATTGACCCCGAGCACGGCGAAACCGCTGCGGCCGCGGCGCAGCAGGCCGCGCGCGTACACCGGGCTGAAGGAGCGCTCCAGGTCCATGGCCGACGAGAGCTGCTCCAGTCGCGACGCGGGAAACTCGCGCGCCAGCACTCGTTGCAGCAGCTGCTGGTAGCGGCCGCGGGCGGCGCGCTTGGCGGACTCGCTGCGGCGATCGCGCGTGCGGCAGAGCTCCAGCGTCGCCGGCCGCTGCTGGCCGAAGCGGAGAACCGTCAGCTTCAGCAGTTCGCCCTTGCGCTCGGCGTCCAGCACGCGGCGCACCAGGTTGCGCTCCGCCGACCACAAGTGCAGCAGGACTCTTCCGTGCTCGTCCGTGACGGAGTAGCGGGAGGTGGAGAGATCAAAGAGAACCCCGCCCTGATCGAGCACCACAGCGCCGGCGGCTCCGGCGAGGAAATCCTCGATCGTGGCTTGCAGCGAGGCGGCATCCATGATGAAGGGAGATTGTTCCACCGCCGCGGCGCGGAGGAACCCGCGGAATTGCCGATTTCCGACTGCCGATTGCCGATTTGGAATTCCTCACGCAGGTGCAGAGCCTGCCCTGAGCTTGTCGAAGGGCGCCCACGCCTGCACGGGCGAACGCAGCTCGCCAGCCCATCGCAACAAACCAAAGCCCAGCCTGGCAGCCGGGCTTCTCTACTTAGGTGTCTCGGTGGGGGACGCTAGATCCCCACCGCGTAATCCCCCTCATTCCCTCTGCGATTGATGGGCGTGTAGCGATACGGCTCGCGCGCCGCGAAGCGCTTGCGCCGCAGCGCCCGCCCGGCGAATAACGCCCCGACGATCACGCCTCCGGCCAAAGCCGCGCCCAGAGCCGCCCGTCCGGGGTTCAGCGCAATCGGCCCGACAATGCGGCTGCCGATCTCCGCCGCGCGTCCTGCCGTCCCCATCTCCTGATGGAAGTCGCGGATGGCCTGCCGGCCGCCCCGCTTCAGCGCCCGGTGGGTATGGAAGAGCGCCCGCCGCATCGGCACCGAGCGGTCCTCGCCGCCGTGCACCACCGCGTGGTCGGTGTCGCGCTCCTCCTGCGCCTCCAGCAGCTCGTCGAGCGCCTCGGCGATCACGTCCGGCTGCGTCCACAGGCAGCGGAAAGCGATCCGCCCCGACTTGTCGACCACGAACGTCGGGTTGGGCAGGCTGCCGTACTTGCGGTGAATGGCGCCCTTCAGATCGTCCACGATGATGGGCATCTCGACATCTTCTTCATCGCGAAAGAACTCCGCCGCCTCCCGCTTGTCCTCGATCTCTTCATGCCGCGGCAAACGGTCTCCCGGATGGGCCTCGCGCACATAGACAAACAG
>DASUBK010000132.1:0-15804 GCA_035763305.1 Terriglobales bacterium
CCCACGGCGCGGGCGCGAATTGCTCTTCGCCGCTCCTGCTTGCCCTCGCTGAAGCCTTCAGCGAGTCCGGATTCGCCGTTCTGCGCTGCGATCTGCCCTTCCGCCAGAACCGCACCCACGGGCCTCCGCTGCGTACCGCCGAACTCGACCGCGCCGGGTTGAAAGCCGCGGTGGAGGCGCTTCGCCCCCAGGTTTCCGGCCGAATCTTTCTCGGCGGCCATTCCTACGGCGGGCGGCAAGCGACGATGCTCGCCACCGAAGAACCCGGACTTGTGCCCGCGCTCCTCCTGCTCTCCTACCCGCTTCACCCGCCCAAAAATCGCGCCCAGATGCGGACCGGGCATTTTGCCAATCTCCACACGCCCGCCTTCTTCGTTCACGGCTCGCGCGACGGCTTCGGCACGCCGGAAGAAATGCAGGAGGCGCTGCGCCTGATTCCCGCCCGCACCCAGTTGCTGCCCGTCAACGGCGCCGGCCACGAACTCGCGCGCAAAGGAGAGACCGGGAAACTGGCCTCTTCCGTGGCCCAGGCATTTACCAGATTTGTCGCGGAACTATTGATGTCAACCAAAGCTGTCATTCAATCAAGGTAGGCCCCGGCGCCCTCGCCGGGGCGGTGTTTGGATTCGCCCGAAGTTGATAGCCGCGGGCGCCCTCGCCCGCGGCAACTCGGCGCCGGTATACAATGCGCACCCGCCTTGCGCGGTTTTTGCTGCATGCGGGCGCCGTTCCACGGTATATTTTCGCCCCCGGGACTGGAGGAATCATGCGTAGCAGTACCGTCGCCACACTCGTCATCCTCGTGCTCTTCGCCGTCGCCGCCCTGGCCCAGGATCCCCCGGACGAGAAGAACCCGGTCATCGTCATTACCGAGCTCACCCACGCTGCTCAAGCCGGCGATGCCACGGCGCAGCGCAATCTGGCGCTCAAGTACTTCATCGGCACCGAGCTGCCGCAGGACTACGAGGCCGCCGCCCAGTGGTTCAAAAAAGCCGCCGAACAGGGCGATGTAATTTCGCAGGCCAAGCTGGGCAATATGTATCTCTACGGATTCGGCGTTCCCCAGGACGGCAAGACCGCGGTGGAGTGGTTGCAGAAGGCCGCCGACAAGGGCAGCGCCGAGGCCCAGGCCGACCTCGGTCGCGCTTACTATGACGGCAAAGGCGTCAAGGCGAGCCAGGACACCGCCTTCTCCTGGTACCAGAAGGCGGCCGAGCAGGGCTACCCGGCCGCGATGTACGGCGTCGGTCGCGCTTTCAGTGAAGGCAAGGGCACCTCCAAGAACGACCAGGCCGCCTTCATGTGGTTCCTCATCGGCAGCCGCCTGGGCGACAAGGATTCGCAAATGTCGGTCAGCATCCTGGAATCCACCATGTCGGCGGGCAAGGTGTCCGACGCCAAGCGCAAGGCCGACGCCTGGTTCAGCGACCATCCCGACGTCAAGCCGCAACCGCAGTAGAGTTTCAGTTTCAGTTGCTTCGCCTTCGTGGGACCTTCGTGTCCTTAGTGTGAACCGGCCCTCTCCGGTGTCACAAAAATCAAGGCGCCGAAAACGATCTCCGGCGCCCAAAACTGAAACTGAAACTGAAACTAGAACCGCACCTTCACATCCGGCTTCTTGTTCAGGTGAATGCTCTCGATGAAGCGCACCTTGCCGGTATTCAGCGTCATCACCACCGACGAGGTTCGCGTGCCTTCGCCGAAGAAGCGCACCCCCTTCATCAGCGGGCCCTCGGTGACCCCGGTAGCGGTGAAGATCATCTGCTTGCCCGGCGCCAGCTCCTCCGCGGTGTAGATCTTCTTGAAGTCCTTGATCCCCATCTTGGCTACGCGCTCTTCCTGTTCCTTCTTGATCAGCAACCGGCCCTGCATGTAGCCGTTGAGGCAGCGGATCGCCGCCGCGGTGATCACGCCCTCCGGCGCGCCGCCCGAACCCATCACCGCGTGCACGCCCGCGCCCACTACCGCCGCCGCGATGCCCGCCGACAAATCGCCGTCGGAGATCAGGCGGATGCGCGCCCCGGCGGTGCGGATGTCGTCGATCAGCTTCTCGTGCCGCGGGCGGTCGAGCACGATGATGACTAGGTCCTCGACCTTGCGATCCAGCGCCTTGGCGATGGCTTTCAGGTTGTGCTCCACCGGCGCATCGAGTTCGACCACGCCCTTGCACGACGGCCCCACCACGATCTTGTCCATGTAGCAGTCGGGCGCGTGCAGCAGGCCGCCCTTCTCTGACGCTGCTAGCACCGTGATCGCGCCCGGGGATCCGGTGGCGCACAGGTTGGTGCCCTCCAGCGGATCCACGGCGATGTCGACGTGCGGCACTGTCATGTTGTCGGGGAACTCGGCGCCGACCTCCTCGCCGATGTACAGCATGGGCGCCTCGTCGCGTTCGCCCTCGCCGATGACAATGCGGCCCTTCATCGGCACCGTGTCCATCGTTGCCCGCATGGCCTCGGTGGCCACGTGGTCGGCGTGCTTGCGGTCGCCCTGGCCCATGGTACGGGCGCTGGCGATGGCCGCGTTCTCCACCACGCGCAACAGTTCCAGCGCCAGGTCCGTCTCGATGTTGCTGCCGAATGCCTTTGCCCGCTTCGCCTGCGGGGTCGTTGTAGAAGACATGATTCCTCCAGAATCCCTAACTCTGTCATCCTGAGCGAGGGCGAATGCCCCGAGTCGAAGGACCCCCATGCCGCCCGCGCTACCCGGATGCAATTGAATCGGAACGCCCTGCCGATGGTTGCACCGGGGGAAGGGAATCATGCGCCCGCCGCGCAAATCGCGTCAAGGACATGCAACTGGCAACCGGAGACTGGCAACCGGCGACTGGCGACTGGCGACCGGCGACTGACGACCGGCGACCGACTAAAACGCGTCAATCCCCGTCACGCTGCTGCCGATAATCAGCGTGTGCACATCGTGCGTGCCCTCGTACGTCTTCACCGACTCCAGGTTGCACATGTGCCGGAACACCGGGTACTCGTCCGCGATCCCGTTCGCGCCCAGGATGTCCCGCGCCATGCGCGCGCACTCCAGCGCCATCCACACGTTGTTCCGCTTGGCCATCGAGATGTGCTGGTGCCCGACCTTCCCCTGGTCCTTCAGTCGCCCTACCTGCAGCACCAGCAATTGCGCTTTGGTGATCTCCGAAATCATCCACACCAGCTTCTCCTGTACCAGCTGGTGCGAGGCGATGGGCTGATCGCGGAACTGCTTGCGGAATTGCGCGTACTGCAGCGCGGTGTCGTAACAGGCCATGGCCGCGCCCAGCGCGCCCCACGCGATGCCGTAGCGCGCCTGGTTCAGGCACATCAGCGCCGACTTCAGCCCGTCGGTCTTCGGCATCAGGTTCTCCGCCGGGATTCGCACGTCCTGCAGCGACAGCGACGAGGTCACGCTGGCCCGCAGCGACCATTTGCCGTGCACGTCCGCCGCCTTGAACCCCGGACGGTTCGTCTCCACCAGGAAGCCGCGGACCTTGTTGTTCTCCTCCTCGTTCTTGGCCCAGACGACGGCCACGTCGGCCACCGAGCCCGAGGTGATCCACATCTTCTCGCCGTTCAGGACATAGTCCTTGCCGTCGCGCCGCGCCCGCGTGCGCATGGCGCCGGGATTGGAGCCGGCGTCGGGCTCGGTTAGCCCGAAGCAGCCGATCTTCTCCCCCGCGCGCAATCCCGGCAGCCACTTCTCTTTCTGCTCTTCGCTGCCGAAGGCGTAGATCGGGTACATCACCAGCCCGGACTGCACGCTGGCGAACGAGCGCACGCCGCTGTCGCCGCGCTCCAGCTCCTGCATGATCAGCCCGTACTCGACGTTGTTCATCTCGGCGCAGCCGTAGCCCTTCAGCGTCGCGCCGTAGAAGCCCAGCTCGCCCATCGGCTTGACCAGTTCGCGCGGGAAGCGCCCCTCGCGGTTGCACTGCTCGATGATGGGAATGAGGTTTTCTTCGATGAACTTGCGGGTGTTGTCGCGCACCAGCCGCTCGTCGTCGGAGAGCAGCGCATCGAAGCCGATGTAGTCCACGCCTTTAAATTTCAGTGCCATAAGAAAAGCTCTTAGCTCTCAGCTGTTAGCTTGTAGCCCTACGAAATTGGTAGGCCCCGGCGCCCTCGCCGGGGCTGTCCGTAGCCGCACCCGAATGTCGTCCGCGCGGACGCCCTCGTCCGCGCGCCGGTGGTGACGAACGTTAAAAGCTATCAGCTTGCAGCCATTTTGCGCTACCCTGCCGCGCCATGAAACTCCTGCGCGTCCTAATCGCTCTTTTCGTGCTCTCCGTCTGCACCTTTGCGCAAACACCCGTCGACGCCGCCCGCGTCGACCAGATCGTCTCCGCCGACATGGCCGCCAAGCACACTCCTGCGGTCCAGATCGCCCTCGTCAAAGACGGCCGCATCGTCTACTCCAAGGCTTTCGGCACCGTCGACCTGGAAAATGACCTGCACGCCACCCCCGAAACCCTGTTCCGCACCGGGTCGATCGCGAAATCCTTGACGGCGGTCGCGACGCTCACCCTCGTGGACGCCGGCAAACTCGACCTCGACGCTCCCATCCAGAAGTACTGCGCGCCCTTTCCGCCCAAGCAGTGGCCCATCACCACCCGGGAGCTGCTCAGTCATACCTCCGGGATCCGCCATTACCGCGAAGATGAAATCGAGGGCACGCGCCACTACAAGTTCATGTCCGACGGCTTTGCCCTCTTCGCCGGCGATCCGCTGCTCTTTCCGCCCGGCACCGGCTACAACTACAGCACCTACGGCTACACGGTCGTCGGCTGCGTGCTGGAAGGCGCTTCCGGCGAAACGTATTATGACTACCTCCACGCCCACGTCCTCCAAGCCGCCGGCATGACGCACACCGTCGTGGACAGCGCCGAGGAAATCGTTCCCCACCGCGCGCGCGGCTATCGGATTGTCGCCGGTCAGGTGAAGAACGCCGGGCTGATGGACAGCAGCTACAAGATTCCCGGCGGCGGGCTCGACACCACCGCCGAGGACCTCGTCCGCCTCGGCTCAGCGCTGATGGAGCGGCAAATCCTCAAGCCGGAAACGCTGACTGCGATGTGGACGCCGGTGAAACTGCGCAATGGCGCGCTCGCCGGGACGCAGAATGCCACCTCGCACTACGGCCTCGGGTGGGAGATCACCGACGACGGCAAAGTCCGCTGGCACACCGGCAGCCAGCAGGGCTGCAACACCGCCATGGCCTTCGTCCCCGAGCAGCGCTTCGGCGTCGCCGTCCTGACCAACATGGAAGGCGCCCGCCCCATCGACATCGTCAATAAGGTGCTGGAGACGTTCGCCGGCGCCACCACTGCCCGGCCGAAACAATCGTCGCAATAGACAGAGGAATGTCATCCCGAGCGAGCCAGCATTGTGGCAGTCCACAGCAGATCCCTCGCTTCGCTCGGGATGACAAATGCAAGCAGGTTAATCGGCAATCGGCAATCGGCAATCTCTACGCTGGCTTGCGCTCCGTCGCGTTTCGCAAATACGCGTCGCTCTTGTTGATCCAATCCTGCCGCGGAGGATAGAACACGTCCAGGTCCACCGTGTCTTCCACCGCCTCCGCCTTGTGCGGCATGTGCGCCGGGATGCATAGCACCTCGCCCGCGCCGACGACGATCTCCTTGCCGTCGATCCAGAACTTCAGCGCGCCCTTCTGGATGTAGGTGACCTGCTCGTTCTCGTGGCTGTGCTCGGGCACGATGGCGCCCTTCTTCAGGTACACGTAGGCCAGCATCAGGTTCTGGCCCCAGACCATGCGGCGATCGATTTGCGGGTTCAGGTGCTCCAGTTCGACGTCGTCCCAGCGCAGGTGCTTCAGCATAGGTCCGACAGTGTACAGGATTTCCGATTGAAGATTGCAGATCGGAGGCCGTCACGGCTGCCTCAGACAGCGGTGTCATCCCGAGCGAGGCGCCGGTACGGGGTGAAATGCCGAGTCGAGGGACCTCTTGTTTCACCCGCCGCGTTCGTACCCTCGGCCGTCAGCCGTCGCTTATTCTTCCGCCGCCAGGATGCTGGCCAGGTGAATGGTTTTGGCCGCATCGCCCCGCTTCCGCATCACGCCCTCGACGTGCATCAGGCAGGACGAATCCACCGCGGTGACGAACTCCGCTCCGGTCGCCTTGACCGCCTCCGCCTTCACATCGCCCATGGCCGCCGATACCGCGCCAAACTTCACGGCAAACGTTCCCCCGAAGCCGCAACACTCGCCCGCATCCGCCATCTCGGTAATTTCGATCCCGCGCACCTGCCGCAGCAGCTCGCGCGGCTGCGCCTGCACGCCCAGCTCCCGCAGCGCGTGACAGGAATCATGCACGCACACCTTGTGGGGGAACGCCGCGCCCAGGTCGGTCACCTTCGCCACATTGACCAAGAATTCCGACAGCTCGTACACCCGCTGCCCGACTTCGATCGCCTTCTTCTCCGACGGCCTTCCCTCCAGCAGTTCGGGATAGAATTTGCGCACCATGGTGGTGCACGAACCCGACGGGCACACCACCGCCTCGAAGCGCTCGAAGATTTTCACGAAGCGTTCCGCCAGCGGGATCGCCTCCTGCCAGTAGCCGGTGTTGAAGGCCGGCTGCCCGCAGCAGGTCTGCTCCTCGGGATAGACGACCTGGTACCCCGCCTTGCGCAGCACGCGCGCTGTGTCCAGCCCCACCTGCGGGCTGAGCTGGTCCACGAAGCAGGGAATGAAGAGCCCGACGGTCGAGGCCATGAATCGTTTATATCAAGCCCCCGCGTGGGTTGAGGAGGAAATTCAGCTGCGAGCGTGCCTGACCGCTTACTCGCTGCGCAGCGTCACCATGGGATCCACCTGCATCGCTCGCCGGGCCGGCACCCAGCATGCTACCGCTCCCACTACCGCAAGAAGCCCCGCTACGCACGCCAACGTCAGCGGATCGCTGGCGCCGACCCGGAATAGCAGGCTCTGCAGCGTTCGCGTCAGCAGCACCGCCGCCACGATTCCCGCCGCCAGGCCGATCGCCACCAGCCGCATGCCTTGCCGGACCACCAGCCCCAGCACTCCCCGCGGCGATCCGCCCAGCGCCAGCCGCACTCCGATTTCGTGCGTGCGCCGGCTCACGCTGAACGCCAGCACGCCATAAATCCCGACCGCCGCCAGCGCCAGCGCCACCCCGGCAAACGCCGCCAGCAACCACAATTCGAAGCGCTGCCGCGCCACCGAATCGTGCACCAGTTCATTCAGGCGGTGGATGTCATACAGCGCCACCCCGCGGTCCATCGCCGCCACCTCCCGCCGCACCAGGTTCACCACGGCCTGCTCTCCCAACCCGCTGCGCACCACCACGTGCATCGAGGTCCAGTAGCTGTACGGCGAATACATCACCGGCGGGCTCTGCGCGTCCAGCCCGAAATCCTTCACATCGCCGACCACGCCGACGATCTCGCGCGGCGTGCGCTCGGGATGATACGGGCTGGCAATGCGCTGCCCGAGTGGATCGCCGCCCGGCCAGAACTGCTCCGCCATGGCGCGGTTGATGATGGTGACCGGACGCGCCTTCGTCACCTCCGCCTCGGTGAACTCGCGCCCGCGCAGCAGCGGGATTTCCATGGTGCGAAAATAATCCGCGCTGATCTCGCGGCTCTCCGCCGACGGCGCGTGCCCCGAGTCCAGCAGCGGCCGGCCGACGATGTTCACCCCGCCCCAGTTGTTCTCGCCGGTGAGCGGCAGCCGGTCCACCACGGCGGCCATCGCGATCCCCGGCGCCGCCTGGAGCCGCTGCAGCAACTCGCGCAAAAAAGCCGCCCGCTGCTCGGTCTTGGGATACTGCGCCTCGGGCAGCGCCACGCGCACGCTGGTGAGCTGGTCGGTGCGGAATCCCGGATCCACCGCCCGCAGTTGCCGGAAGCTGCGCAACATCAGCCCGGCGCCGCTCAGCAGCAACACCGTGAGCGCCACTTCGGAGATCACCAGCAGGCTGCGCAGGCGGCTGCTGTGGCGCGACGAGGTTCCGCCGCGCTGTCCCGCCTGCAGCGCCTCGGTAAACGCGATCCCTGAGGCCTGCAGCCCCGGCGCCGCTCCCACCAGCAGCGTCGTCGCCAGCACCAGCGCGATCGCGAAGGCGAACACCGCGGTGCTGCCGCCTGAGTCCTCCAGGCGCGGTATGCTCCCCGCGCTGAGCGCCACGATCACGCGCATGCCCGCGGCGGCGAAAGCCAGCGCCAGAGCCGTGCCGGCAGCTGCCAGCAGCAGGGTCTCCGCCAGCGTCTGCCGCAGCAGGCGCCCGCGCGATGCGCCCAGCGCCGCGCGCACCGCGAATTCCTTCTCCCGCGCCACCGCCCGCGCCAGCAGCAGGTTGGTCACGTTGCTGCACGCGATCAGCAGGATGAATCCCACCGCTGCGAACAGCACCCACAGCATTCTCCGCACATCGCCGACGTACTCATCCAGCAGCGGCGTGAGGCGCACCCGCCACTCGCCATCGGTCGCCGGGTAGTCGCGCGCCATGCGTTGCTGCAGCGTGCCCAGTTCCGCCTGCGCTTGCGCCAAGGTGGCGCCGCGCCGCAGCCGTCCCAGCATCCAGAACTGGTGCGAGAGGCGTTCCTGCGCGTAACTCGGCACCAGGCTTCCGAAGGGGAGCCACAAGTCGCATTGCCGGGGGAATTCGAATGCCGGCGGCAGCACGCCGATCAGCGTGTACGGCTCGCCGTCGAGATTGAAGCTCTGCCCGACCGCGCGCGGATTGCCGCCCATCAGGCGATGCCACAGGGCATCGCTGGCCAGAAACACTTTGGCGTTGCCGGGCCGTCCTTCCGCCTCGGTGAAGCCCCGCCCCATCTGCGGCTGCACGCCCAGCATGGCGAAAAAGCTGTTACTGACGATGGAAAACTGCAGGCGCTCCGCCGAGCCGCTGCTGCCGAACACCACGCCGTCGCCGCCGCTGACGTGCCAGTACGCCGCCGTTTGCTCGAAGACGGTATTCTCGGCCGCGCGCGCCTGGTAGCGCGCAAACGGGCTTCCGGTCTTGGCCACGTTACCGGGCTTGTACTCGCTGACCAGGACGAGGCGATCGGGGTGGGGAAAGGGCAGCGGCCGCAACAGCACCGCATCCAGCGCACTGAACATTGCGGCGTTGGCGCCGATGCCCAGCGCCAGCGTCAGCGTGCACACCAGCGCCACCAGCGGATGGCGCAGCAATTGTCGCGCGCCGTGGCGCAGATCAGCGACGAAATCGGCCAGCCAGGATGCCTGCATCGCGCCCTCCCGATCGTTGCAAGGACGCATTGCCGGCCAGACTGTTAACAACTGACGACCGGCGACTGGCGACTACTCGTACCTTAGCGCCACCATCGGATCCACCAGCGACGCCCGAAACGCCGGGATGCCGCAGGCCACGAACGCCACCCCGATCAGCAGCAGCGCGGTGCCGAAGAAGCTGAGGGCGTCGAAGCCGCCGATGCCGTACAGCAGGGTGTGCATGGCGCGGGTGAGCAGCGTCGAACCCGCCAGCCCGACCAGGATTCCTCCTGCCACCATGCTCATGCCGCTGCCCATCACCAGCCGCAGCACGTCGCGCTTCTGCGCCCCGAGCGCCATGCGGATGCCGATCTCCTGCGTGCGCTGGCTAACCGAGTACGACATCACGCCGTACGTGCCGACCGCCGCCAGGATCAGTGCCAGCCCGCCGAAAACGCCCAGCAACTGCGCCCCGATGCGCGGCGCGGTGAGCGACTGGTCCAGCAGGTCGGCGCCGGTCTCCACCCGCCGCAGTGTCAACGCCGGATCGAGCGACTGCACCGCCGTGCGCACGCTTCCGATGGCCGCGTTGGGATCGCCCTTGGTGCGCACGAACAGGGTGATGTTGGGCGCGTAGTGCTGCTTCAGCGGGAAATAAACGATGGGCTGCGGCGGTTCGCCCAGCGTCTGGTACTTCACCGTGCTGGTGACGCCGACCACGCTGATGTCCCACGGCTCGCCCAGGAAATGCAGGTGATGCCCGATGGGGTCCTGCCCCGGCCACACGCGGTCCGCCATCGCCTTGTTCACGATCGCCACCATCGCGCCTTGCGGATCGTCGTGATCGTCAAAATCGCGTCCGCGCAGCAGGGAAATACCGGTGGCGGAGAAATATCCCGGCGCCACCGCCACGATCGGCGTCAGCGCGCCCTTGGACGGATCGGAAGTGTCGGCATCGTCGGCAAACGTCGTGCGCACCAGGCCTCCGCCGAGAGGCGCCGTGTCGGCGACACTCGCATCCGCCACCATCGGCAGTCCCTTCACCCGCTCCACCACATCTTTGAAATACTGCTCGGCTTTGGGCTGCGGGTAGTGCGCGACGGCGAGGTTGATGTTGGCGGTGATTGCGTGCTTCACCTCGAAGCCGGGATCGATTTGCTGCGCGTTGTGCAGGCTGTGAATGAACAATCCCGCGCCCACCAGCGCAATCAGCGACAGCGCCACCTGGATCATCACCAGCACGCCGCGCAGGCCGTACCAGCGCGTGCTGCCGCCGGTGGACACCGCGGTGCGATCGCGCAGCGCGTTGAGTTGGTTGGCGCGCGAGCTTTGCACCGCCGGCGCCAGCCCGAACAGCAGCGTCGCCACCAGCGCCAGCCCCAGCGTGAACAGCAACACCTTGGCGTCGAGGGAGAAGTTCAGGTTCAGCGGCAGCCCCGGCGGCAGCAGGCGCAGGATCAAACCCTTGCCCCAGAAGGCCACCAGGATCGCCAGTCCGCCCGCGCACAAACCCAGCAGCAGGCTCTCGGTCAGCAACTGCCGGATCAACCGCCCGCGCTTGGCGCCCATGGACAGCCGGATCGCGATCTCCCGCTGCCGCAGCGTGGCTCGCGACAGCAGCAGGTTGGCCACGTTGGCGCAGGCGATCAGCAGGATCAGCCCCACGATCGCCATCATCACCGTGGTGGCGGTTACCGCTACGCCTCGCGCCTGCGGCGGAATCACCGTGTCGTTGATCGGCACCACCTCCAGCCCGCGGCCGGAGTTGTCCTTCGGGAAGTCCTTGCGCAAGGAGGCCGCGAACGCCCGCATCGCCTGGTCGGCAGTCTTGGCGCTCACGCCCGGCTTCAGCCGCGCCACTACCGTCGTCAATCGCGCGCCGCGCTGGTTGTACCAGTCCTTCTGCAGGCCGGCGAGGATCTGGTCGTGCATGGTCAGCGGAACCCACATGTCGGGATTGAACAGCGCCCCGGCGTCGTGGAACTCCTGCGGCGCCACGCCGATCACCGAGAACGCCTGCTGGTTGAGCAGGATGTTGCGCCCGATGATGCCGCGGTCGCCGCCGAACTGCTTGTTCCAGAAGGCGTAGCTCAGGATCACCACCGGCGCCGAACCCGGCTGGCTGTCCTCATCTTCGCGGAAGCTGCGTCCCAGCACCGGCTGGATGCCGAGCAGGTTGAACAGGTTCCAATTGGTCAGCTCACAAAAAGCGGGCGTGTCCTTGCCGGAGACGCTCAGCGTCACCCCGGTGGGAATGGTGATCGCCATTTCCTGGAACACGTCGTTCTTGTCGCGGATATCGCGCGCGTTCAGGTACGGCACTTGCAGGAACTGGAACTCCTGCCCGCGGGGATTGTTCTGCGTCGAGTACACCACCATCACGGTGGCCGGGTCCTTCACCGGCACCGTCTGCAGAAACGCCGCCTTGGCGATGGTGAAGATGGTGCTGTTGGCGCCGATGCCCAGCGCCAGCGAGAGCACTGCCGCCGCGGTGAACGCCGGCTTCTTGATCATCATGCGGAAGGCGTAGCGCAGGTCCTTGAAAAAGGTTTCCATTCCATCCTCCCCATCGCTTCAAATAGTGCCAGGAACTATACGCCGCCAAGGCTCGTGTGGCACGGGTGTGGCACGGGTCTCTGACCCGTGAACACCAGCTATGTATGCGTGCGAGTCAGAGGCCCGCGCCACACGTATTTGCGCGGCGACCTGAACTCATCTCATGATGCCGCCCGTATCACGGACCGAAGCATCGACCCATTTCGTACCTGCCGGCAAGCTTGACGTCACCGTGGAAGCGCGGGCCTTCAGGCCCGCGAATCTCACTACCCAGATAGACGGGCTTTAGCCCCGGTGGAAAGCCGATTTCAATATCTCCAGCTCATGTCCGCGCCCTTGGGCGCGCTTTGCACCATATGCTCCGCCACCTGCGGCATGATCCGCTGCAGCAGCCGCCCGTTCCGCTCCTGCGGCTTCAGGTTCGGCCCGCCGGTGTAGCAGTGCGGCTGGCCCGGACCGTAATCGAAGTCCGCGACCTTGTAGGCGTTCGCATGGCTGTCGAGAAAATCCTGCATGCGGTGGACCCCGTTGTTCAGGTACCAGGTATCCATATCGCCGACCGCGATGTGCATCTTGTTCGCCAGCTTCGGTCCCAGCGTCGCCCAGTCGCGCTCCATGATGTGCACCAGGTCGTAGTGGTCGCGCCAGTAGGTAGCGACTTGCGGATCGATAGCGCCGCTCTCAAAATTCCAGATGGGCTTGGGATAGCCATCCTCCCCCACCGGGCTGAACACCGCCTGCCAGATGGCGAACTGTTCCGCCGAACGGCCGCGCGTGCCGATGACCTCCTCCCGCCGCACCGCAGGTTCCATCACCGCCAGCAGGTCGCCCTTGGAATCCCGCATCTCCGCCGTGGGCACGCGGCCGAATGGGCCTTGGTGCCAGTAGGCGTTCTTGTCGTCATAGATATTGACGGCCTGGTAGGCATGAAAGTCGACAGGGTCGGGGCAAAATCCCCAGGCGCCGTTGAAATAGTCGGGATAAAAAATCTGCTCTGCCAGCGTCTCCCAGCCTCCGGTCGAACCGCCGTACAGCGCCCGCGCCCACGGCTGCCCGATCCCGCGGAAGCGCCGCTCCACCTCCGGAATCAGTTCCTTGGTGATCGCGTCGCCGTAGGGACCGACGTTGGCCGAGTTCACCGCGTACGAATCGTCGTAATACGGGTTGGCGTGCTGGATGAGCAGCAGCAGCATCTTCGGCATCCGCCCCGAGCTCCAGTCCTGGTAGAGCTCGTAACCGAAGGCTGCCCGCGTTCGCTCGCCTTCCGACTCGCCCGGCTTCACCGCCGGCATCTCGGTGCGGAAGCGGCTGAAGTCGGCAGGGAAGTGGCCCTGCTCGATGAGCAGCGGGTAGTGCGCCTCGGGATGCTGCTCGTATCCTTCCGGCAGCACCACGATCGCGCCCAGGTACATGGGACGTCCCCAGAAATCGCTCAGCAGCTTGCTCTGGATGCGCAGGTGCTTGACGTACGCCGTGTCCTTGGGCGGCTCGATCGGCGGAATTTTTTCCGTGAGCGCGATGCGCACCGCGCCGCCCGACGGATCGAGATGCATCTTCTGCGGTTTGCTGAACAGGTTCCCCGGCTTGCGGTTCCACTGCTGGCCTTCGCCCATCTCCGGCGGCAGCTTGACGACGTGCCCGTCGGCGCGATGAAAGGTCTCGTAGCGGTTCAGCACCGCCTGCACGTAGTAATCGCCGGCGGGAAGCTGGTCGAGCGAGCGCAGCGGGTAGCCGAGCGTCGTCGAATCGATAACCGCGCTCGCGCCCGGCGCCAGTCCGTTCACGTCCACGCCGAACAACTGCTGGCTCTTCGCCTCTTCCTCCAGGATGGCGAAGCGCGGCTCCGGCTTCTCCTGCTTCGAGATCGCCAGCAGCACCCGCCCATCGAGCGCGCCCTTCTCCACCGAAGACGGAAACGAAACCTCGAAGGTCAGCTTGGTGGAGTTCGTCTGTGCGCTCGCCATCAACGCGCACAAGAGGAAAACTACCGCAACCGTCATCGTTAAGGCTTGTATGGGTCGTGTGGCACGGGTCCCCGACCCGTGTCTTTGCTGCCCCTGGGACCAATCGCTCATCGTCCTCTCCTCTTGCGCGAAATTGTGGTGCGCGCCGGCGACTCGCGTCATCCCATGCTTCATGCAAGCGATTCAGGTACGGCAGACCGGCGGCCCCGAAGCCCTCACCCTGGTGGATGTTCCCGTCCCACAGCTTAAGCCAGACGAAGCCCTGGTGCAGCTGAAAGCAGTGGGCGTCAACTATATCGATGTCTACTTCCGCGAGGGCCGCTATCCTGCCGTCGTACCTTTTATAGACGGCCAGGAGGGCGCGGGCATTATCACCGAAGTGGGCGCCGCGGTTCGCGACCTGAAGCCCGGCGACCGCGTCGCCTACACCGGACGCCTCGGCAGCTACGCCGAATATGCCGCCGTGGCCGCCGACCGCCTGGTGCCGCTGCCGCCGAAGATCGATTTCCACACCGCCGCGGCGCTCATGCTGCAGGGCATGACCGCGCATTACCTGCTGAAGAGCACCTACCCGGTGCGGGCGGGCGAGACGATCCTGGTGCACGCCGCCGCCGGTGGCATGGGCCTGTTGCTGGTCCAGATCGCCAAGCGCATCGGCGCGCGCGTGATCGGCACCGCGGGAACAGAGGAAAAGGCGGCGTTGGCGCGCAAGGCCGGCGCCGCCGACGTCATCATTTATACCCGGCAGGATTTCGAAGCCGAGACCAAACGCCTCACCGACGGCCGCGGCGTGCACGTCATCTACGACGGTGTCGGCAAGGACACCTTTGCCAAGGACCTAAACCTGCTTCGCCCGCGCGGCTACCTCGTGCTGTATGGCGCTTCCAGCGGCGCCGTTCCGTCCTTCGATCCCATCGTACTCACGCAGAAGGGCTCGCTGTTCCTGACCCGGCCCAGCCTCGGGCACTACATCGCCACCCGCGAAGAACTGCTGCAGCGCGCCTCCGAGGTCTTCGCCATGGTGACCGCGGGCGATCTGCACGTGCATATTGGACGAACGTATCCGCTTACCGAGGCGCAGCAGGCCCATCGCGATCTCGAGGGCCGCCGCACCACCGGCAAGCTGCTGTTGATCCCATAGACGATGGGACCGCGCGCGACCTCGCGCGCCCGCCACCACTTTGCCAACGCGCTAAACAACGATTCCGGGCTATTCTCACCTCAACCATGCGACCGCACTGGACGGTAATTTTCCTGCTGCTGACAGCTATCGTCTGCGCTGCGCAAACCGCGCCGCCGAAGCCCGCCCCAACCCCCGAAGAGCAGTGGGTGCAAAACCATCCCGCGCTGCTGGCGGAATTCGGCCAGCTTTACCAGAGGCTGCAGACGGAGGTCGTTCTTCCCGGCCCGCGCACCTCCAGCCGCCTTCTGCCGCTGCTCCCGGCTTCCACCTCCATGTACGCTGCGCTGCCCAACTATGGCGAATCCGCCGCTCAGGCCCTCGCCATCTTCCACCAGGAACTGCAGCGCAGCCCGGTGCTGCGCGAATGGTGGACCCGCGCCGACATGGCGGAAAATGGTCCCAAGATCGAGAAGGCGGTTTCCCAGTTCTCCCAGATCGCACAATTCCTCGGCGACGAGATTGTCGTCTCCGCCTCACCCGACAAGCCCGTCCCCAACCCGCTGCTGGTGGCCGAGATCAAGAAATCCGGCCTGAAGCAGGCGCTGGAGACCATGCTGGCTTCCACGCCTGCCAAGTCCCGCCCCGACGTGCGCGTCGTCGAGTTGCGAGACCTGTCGTCGCTGCCGGAGAAGAGCCCAGGCCAGCAGATGCTGGTGCTGGTTCGTCCCGATTACCTGATCGTCGGGCCCGATGCGGCAGCGGTGCGCACGTTCAGCGCCAGCCTCGACCAGCGCAGCGGCGACTTCGCCTCCACCCCGTTTGCCCAGCGCATCGCGCAGGCGTACCGCGACAACATCACCGTCGTCGCCGGCCTCGATCTGCAAAGCCTCATCCGGCAGGCTGCGGCGGAGCAGAAGCAGAGCGCCGCCATGATCGACCGCACCGGCTTCAGCG
>DASUBK010000133.1:0-7828 GCA_035763305.1 Terriglobales bacterium
CCGGCAACTGCGAGAGCACGTACTGCAAGGCGTTGGGCCCACCGGTGGAAACTCCAATGGCGATCACCTTCGAGGGCGAGGTGCGGTGATTGGAAGTGTTTTTCTCGCCGCGCGGCAGAGGCTGCGACCACCTCGGCGCCATCGCCGGGGCCTTGGCCTGGGCCGCCGCCTTGATCTTGGCGATCAACTCGGCGGCGATGGGCTCGATGTGCTCCGGGGTAGCGCCGCTCGGCTTAGCGACAAAGTCGACGGCGCCCAGCGACAGGGCTTTGAAGGTGGCGCTCGCGCCCTGCGTGGTATGGGCGCTGACCACGATCACCGCAACGCGGTGGGTGCGGGCAATCTCGCGCAGCGCGGAGAGTCCGTCCATGCGCGGCATCTCCAGGTCGAGCGTCACCACGTCGGGCTTCAGGTCGGCAATCTTGCTGACGGCGAAGGTCCCGTCCATGGCGGTTCCGACCACCTGCAGGGCGCTATCGCGCGCCAGCAGTTGCGGGATGAGCTTGCGCATCAGGGCGGAATCGTCCACTACCAGCACTCGTACAGGGCGGCTCATGCGCTGGCCTCCATGCCTTGAGAATTGGCCGGCCGCGCCGGCGCCGGCAGCTTAGCCATCCCGCGCTCGACCACGCTGGCCACGTTCAAAACCAGCACCACGCGGCCGTCGCCCAGGACGGCAGCGCCACTCACCATCTCGCTGGCGGCATGCTGGCCGTCGAGGGTCTTCAATACCAACTGCTCTTCGCCCAGGACCTTGTCCGCGACCAGGGCGTGCTTGCGTCCGGCAACGCTCACCACCATGGCGAAGCTGCGGCCATTGCCGTGAGCGTCCGGCAGGTGAACCAGCGGGATCAGTTGATCGCGCAGGCGGAGGACCTCGCGTCCGCCGACGGTCTCCCGGTTTTCGGCGGTCAGGCGCAGCACGTCCTGCAGGTTGTCCACGGGGACGGCATAGAGCCGCCCGCCGCACTGCAGGAGCATGGCGCGGGTGATGGCGAGCGTCAGAGGCAGGCGCAGCAGCACGCGAGTGCCGCGTCCCGGTTCGCTTTGCACCTCGACCGAACCTTTCAGGCGCTCGACCGCGGCCTTTACCGCGTCCATGCCGACGCCACGCCCGGAAATTTCCGTGACCGCGGTGGCGGTGGAGAAGCCCGGCTCGAAGATGAATTTCAGAACCTCGGAGTCGCTGAGCCGCGCCGCCTCGGTTTCGGTCACCAGGCCGAGATCGAGCGCGCGCGCCAGAACCCTGTCGCGATCGATGCCGCGCCCGTCGTCGGAAACTTCGATTACCGCCTGGCCGCCTTCGTGGCGCGCCTGCAGCCGCACCGTGCCCTCTTTCGCCTTGCCGGCAGCAGCGCGCTCCGCCGGACTCTCGATGCCGTGATCCACCGCGTTGCGCACCAGATGCGCCAGGGGCTCGGCCATCGCGTCCAGGATCATCTTGTCCAACCCGGTTTCGCCGCCGCTGACGGCGAGTTGCACCGGCTTGCGGCAACTCTTCTCCAGATCGCGCACCAGGCGCGGAAAACGCCGGAACAGCTGCTCCACCCGCACCATGCGAATTTCCAGCAGGGAACGCTGCAGGCCGTTCAGGACCTGGGTTTGGAAGGCCAGGGCTTCGGCCAGCTTGCCGCGCAGCGGGTCCTTGGGGAAGCGGCGGGAGAATTCGGTGATGGCCTGCTGCAGCATGGAGCGGCTGAGAATCAGCTCGCCGGCGAGGTCCATGGCTTCATCCAGCTTGGCGACGTCCACGCGCAAGGTGGACAAACGGCGCGGCGGGCCGCCTTGCTCCGTGGTATTGCCGGCCGCCGGATCCTTCACGACCGGCACCACCAGGGCATCGCTGACCAGGTTGGGGATGCGGCAGCGCTCCAGGATCCAATCTTCTTCGTGTTGGCACGCCAGCGCCGCTTCGATCGATAACGTCTCCGTTTCCTCGGCGGGATGGATGGCCAGCACGCTCCCCATTTCGTGCAGCATCTTACGAATCAGTTCGCGGCAGGCGGCGGGCATGGGACAGTCGGACGAGATGCGAATGGCGATGTGAAAGACATTTTCCCCGCGCTGCTGCGCGTCGGCGATGGCGGCGCGCTCGTACTCGCTCCAGGCGAATTGCGGCTGCACCGGGGCAGGGAAGGCCGACAGATCGGGCCTGGCGTGCTGCGCCAGTTTCCAAATCAGGGAGCGCAGGGGATCGCCGCTGGGCGCCTCGACCTCGGCGCGATGCGCGGTGACGATGGCGTCGAACATGTCGGCCGCGGCCAGGACCAGCTCCGCCAGGCCGCGCCCGTTGGCCTGGGCCAGCTCCGGCGTGAGCACGTCTTCCAACTCATGCGCCAGCTCGCTGATGTCGCGCAGTCCGGCGATGGCGGAGTCGCCCTTCAGCGTGTGCACTACCCGGCGCACTTCGCGCAGCGCTTCGCCATCCTGCGGCGACGCTTCCAGGCGCAGGCCGTTTTCGTTGAGCGCCTGCAGGTACTCGACCGCGCCGAGAAAGAACAGGTCGCGCAGTTCGGCGGCGCGCTCGTCGTGATACGGGGTCATGAGGTCACCTCCAGGCGCTGGTAGGCGGTGCCGTGTTTTTCGTGCAGCATACGGAAGCGGTTGCTGACGCCGTACAGCGTCTCCGCGTGGCCGATGAACAGGTAGCCGCCGGGTTTCAGGCAACGGAAGAGCTTCTCCACCAGCCGCTTCTGCTCCGGCTCGTCGAAATAGATCATCACGTTGCGGCAGAAGATGACGTCGTTGTTCTGCGGCAGGTACTCGCTCTTCAGGTTGTGGAAATCGAAGTGAACCAGCTCGCGCAGCGCCTTCTTGACCAGGAAGCGCCCGTTGTCGCGGTCGAAATAGCGCAGGCGGTACATGCAGTCCACGCCTTCCATCTGCTGATCGCTGTAGGCGGCCTCCTGGGCCGCGCGGAGGGCGCCGTAGCTGATGTCGGAGGCGACCAATGCGAGCTTCCACGGCGGCGGCACCAGCGTCCGCCCGGCGATCTCCCGCGCGGGATGCGGATAGCGCAACTGGTAATACGACAGCGCGTCGCACATCAGCATGGCGAGGGTGAACGGCTCCTGGCCGGTGGAGCAGCCGGCGCTCCAGATCCTCATGGTGTAATCGCGCTCGCCGTGGCGGCGGCGCAGCAGCTCATCCAGGACGGTCTTCTGGAACAGCTCCAATTGGGGCTTGTTGCGGAAGAAGCTGGTCTCGTTGATGGTGAGGCTCTCGACCAGTTCCGTCAGCTCCTCGCGGCCGGGCGCGCTGGTCAGCAGCCGGTAGTACTGGTAAAAGGTCGCGATCCCCTTGGCCTTGAGCCGGCGTTGCAGCCGGTCTTCGAGGAAGTGCGCGCGGCGTTCGTCGAAAAACATTCCGCACTCCTCGTAGATGAGCGCCTGCAGCAGCTTTAATTCGGCTTCGCTCATGCCGGGGCGGAGCGGCCGGGCCGATTCGCGGGCGGAGCTGCGCGCCGGAGTTGCCGGAGTGGCGGTCTTCATTGCGCCTCCGGCGGCGTGCTGCCCGAAGCCAGCAATTTGGCGAGGTCCACCAGGATGACCAGGCGATTCGCCAGCTTGGCCACACCGGTGACGAAGCCGGGTTCGGCCTCGCCAAACACCGACGCCGGCGGCTCGATGGTGTTTTCCGCGATGCGCAGCACCTCGGAGGCGGAATCGACCATCAGGCCGATGCGCCGGCCTTCGGTTTCCGCCACCACGATGCGATTCCTGCGATGCGACTCGGCGGGCGCGCCGCAACGCTTGCGCAGGTCGACGACGGACACAATCCGCCCACGCAGGTTGATGACGCCTTCGACGTGCGGCGGAGCGCCGGGAACCGGCGTCACCGGCAGCGGCCGCAGGATTTCCTGCACGCTGGCGATGGGGACGCCAAAGGTCTCCTGTCCGACGCGGAAGCCGACGATTTGTAATTCCTTGGCCATCGTTTGCCTACGACCTTGCCGCCACGGCGTAGCGCGAGGCGTGCGCCGCTTCCAGCTTCTCCTGGGTGGACGGCATCCGCCCGTGGCCATTACCGTTGCCGTTGCGCGGCGACTGTGCCGCCAACTCCAGGACAAAGCGGTCCATGATCTCCAGCATGGCGCGCGCCATCTTCGACATCTGCTCCGCCGACGCCGCCAGCTCGGTCGAGCCGGAGGTCGAGCGCTGCACCAGCTCGCGCATGCGCTCCATGGCGTTCACCACGCCTTGCGCGCCGGAGGCCTGCTCCTCGACCGCGGAGTTGATTTCGTGCGTGATCTCGTTGAGACGGGTGGTGGCGCGCGCGATCTGCGAGGAGCCGTGCGACTGCTCGTTGGTCGCGGAGCCGATTTCCTGCGCGAACTTGTAAACCTCGGTGACCACCTTGGAAATCTTGCGCAGCGCGGTGTTCAGGTCGGTGCCCATGGTCAGGCCTTCCTCGACCATGCCCGTGCTCTTTTCCATGTTCTCGACCGCCTTGCGGGTCTCGCGCTGGATGCTCTGGATCAGCTCGGTGATTTCGCCGGTGGATTGCGCCGACTTCTCCGCCAGCTTGCGCACTTCGTCGGCGACCACCGCGAAGCCAAGGCCATGCTCGCCGGCGCGCGCGGCTTCGATCGCGGCGTTGAGCGCCAGCAGGTTGGTCTGCTCGGCCAGGTCGTCGATGACCTCGACGATCTTGCCGATGTCCTCGGTGCGGCGGCCCAGCACGTCGATGATTTCCGAAGAGGACTGGATGGAGCGGTTGATTCGGCTCAAGCCGTCAGTGGTCTTTTCCATGGTGGCGATGCCGGCCTGCACCTCCTCGCGCGAGCGCTGCGAGATGTCGAGCAGGACCTTGGCGGTGTCGGCGACGCGCTGGATGGAGGCCACCATCTGGTCGATGGAGGCGGAGGTTTCGCTCACGCTGGAGGCCTGCACTTGCGTGTTCTTCACCATGTTCTGCACGTTGATGCTCATCTCGTGCATGGTGCTGGTGACTTCTTCGATGGCGGCGGCGGCCTGCACGCTGAAGCGCGCCGACTCGTCGGAGGCGCCGGCCACCTGCGAGGAGCCGCTGGCCACCTGGGTGGCGCTCTCGCGCACGTTGCTGACCAGCGAGCGCAGGCCTTCGATCATGCGCATGAAGGCGTGCCCCAGGGTGTCGTGGTGGGAGCGCGGCTGCACTTCCACCGTCAAGTCGCCGCCCGCGATCGCTTCCGACACTGAAGCCATTTCCTTCAGGTAGCCGACCATGCGGTTGAAGGTGCGGGCCAGTTCGCCGATTTCGTCGCTGCGCGAGCCGTCCACCTGGTGTTCCAGGTCGCCGGACTCGCCGATCTCGCGGGTGGCGCGAATCAGTTCGCGCAACGGCTCGGTGATGCCGCGCGAGGTGCGGTAAGCAATAACGAAGCCCAGAGCCACGGCCAGCATCGCGCCCAGCATCGAGACCCAGGTAGTGAGCGCGCTGGCGCTCTCATCCTGGATCCGCCGGTCGCTGAGGATCTTGTTGTTCGCGGCCTCGGCTTCGTCGATCAGGTCGGAAGCGGCATTCATGCGCCCCGCCGGATTCAGTTGCAGGTAGAACACCTGCAAGTCGGCGACGGTGGCGTGGCCATCGTCGACCTGCTTACGCTTCTCGATCAGGGGGTGGGCGAAATCGTCTTCCCAGGAGTGCTCCGCCTCATGCAGGCGGGAGAATGCCTGGCGTTGCTGCTCGTTGATGGCGCGGTCCTGCGCCGCGTGCAGCAAACCCTGCAGGCGCTCCGTGCCGAGATCGATTTGTTGGCGTTCGCGCGGATTGCCGCTGAGCAGGTAGCTGCGCAAGTAGAGGTGGTTCTGCATCACCTGGTAGCGCACCGCTTCGCTCATCTGCGCCAGTTGCAGAGATTGATCGGTGGCGGCGCGGGTGGAGTGCTCCCGCTGCACGGCGACGATGTTGACCACGAACATCGCCAGCACCAGCACCAGCAGGGCGCCGAAACTCAGGTACAGTCTTCGCCCGATCGTCATCGCGACTCCTCCGCTCACTCGCCGCCGAAACGAAACTCCAGCACCAGCGTGCTCTCCGGGCCGGGCTCGAACTTCCAGTTCTTCAGCGCCTGCTCGGCCGCCTGGATGAGCACTGGATGGCCGCCAAGCACGCGCGTGCTCTTGATGGAGCCGGCGGCGTTGATCGTGATCTCGATCCGCACCGTGCCCTTCAGGCCCTGCTCGCGAGCCAGTTGCGGGTAAACCGGGGCGGGGTTCTTCAGCACTTTGCGCTGGTGCGCGGGCGCCACGTTGCCGGCGATGGCAACGCAGATCAGGCAGCAGATCGCTGCCAGAACCACCGTCGCGTCGCGCCAAACCTGCTGAAGAACTCCCACCACGCCTCCGCCGACACCGATTTCCGAGCACCACTGTGCACGGAGGCTGCCACCGCGGAGGGTGGCGACGGGCGCGGAACAGATTTGTACAAGCGCTTAGATTTCAGCGACTTAAGAGGATGCGGGAGAGATAGGTGTGGGGTGATGGACGGCGCTGTCTCAACTTCTAACGAAAATCGGCGATTGGGACCATCTCAGGCTGAGATGTATTGACGCCTCTGGTTACTTTAGTGTCGAGCTGCGGCCTATTTCCTTGACTCAATTTGAGAAGGCACAGTAACGTCGCGCTGGCTATCCCCAATCTTTTCATGCAATCGGGCAACAATTCGGCCTTTTCGAATGTGAGGTCCCTGGTTCCCGAAGCGGCACCTGACCGGCGCCGCCGGGCGGAACTGCTGCTCGCCTGCGCCAGCACCCTCCACGCCCATCTCGAGTTACGAGGCGTCTTCGCGGCGCTCACCCAGCACGTCCGCGATCTGCTGGACTGCGCCTCGACCGAGCTTCTGGTGCGGCGCGGCCACCAGTTTCAGCGCGTGGCCCGGGCGGCCGCCGAAGGCGCCGGCGAGGGCCGCATCCCCGAGCGTACGATTCATGATTTCGCGCAGACGGTGGTCGCCTCCAGCGGCGCTGTGATGGTCCCCTTGCGCACCGAAGGCGCGCTGCTGGGCGTCGGCATGCGGACCAGCGAGACCCAGGCAGTGCTGGTCGCGGCCAGTGGCGCGACCGCAGCGTTCACCTCGGAAGATTCTTCGTTGTTGTCGGCGGTGGCCGGCATCGGCAACCTTGCCATCAGCAACGCCGAGCTTTACGACACGGCGCAAAGCCGCGCCCGCGAGCTGCAGCAACTGCTGGACATCTCCGCCGAACTCGGCACCGCCGGCGAACTCGACACCTTCCTGGAACGCTTCGTGGTGCGTGCCGCCGAGTTTCTCGGTTTTTCCCGCGCCCTGATCGGCGTGTGCGAGGACGGCGCCTGCGTGGTGCGCTGGATCGCCGACGCCGGCGTCAGCCGCCCGCTGCGCGTGCCGCTGCCGGAGGTTTTGGCGCAGCGCGTCATCTCCGGGCTGGAAAGCTTCACCTGCGAGGATTCCTCCCAGCTCGGGAGCATGGATTTCTCGGCCTTCGGCTTTGAGCCGCGGCAGATTCTCGCCGTGCCGCTGCTGGGCGCCGATCGCCAGGCGCTGGGAATGCTGGCAGTGATGGAGCGGCGCGACGGCGCCGGCCTCATCTGCGGCGAGGACATCCGGCGCGCCCGCGCCCTGGCCGCCGAAGCCGCCATCGCGCTCGAGGCCACCCGCAATGCGCATCTTTCCCGGCAGTATCGCCGCCGCTCCGACAGCCTGATGAGCGCGGCGCTGGAGCTGAACTCTTCGCTCCATCTGACACAGTTCGTGGAAGGCTTCACCCGCCGCGCCGCCGACATGCTGGACGCACCCTGCGCTGCCTTGGCCATCTCCCAGGGCCCGCGGCTGGAGGTCGCCGTCCTGCAGCAGGATGGCACGCCTACGA
>DASUBK010000134.1:0-9929 GCA_035763305.1 Terriglobales bacterium
GGCATCGAGCCGCCGAACTCGGCGGAGTGGCGGATCTGGCCACCGAGGTTCGCGGTCCAGGCCATCAGGCCGATGACGACCAGCGCCAGCAGCGGCATCAGCAAGTGCAGGAAGCGCGGCAGCGCGATTTTTCGCCAGTCCAGAAGCAGCCAGAGCAACGACACCGCGCCCAGGCACTCCATGGCGGTGAGGGCGATCTCGGCGGCGGAGTCGTGGCGCTCGATCTGCCACGACGAGGCGCCGACGTTCTGGCGCAGCAGAATTTCGCCCGAGGGCTCGCCGGTGAGATACGTCGGAATCGCCAGCAGCGCAACCAGCACGAAGAGAACCAGCGCGGCGCGCCGCAGTTCGTCACTCTTGCGCCACAACGACGCGAGGAGGATGAGGAAGGCGAATCCGGTGCCGAGCACGGGAATGTGGTTCAGCAGCAGGTGAATGTGAGGGAGGTTCATAGACAGGAGATAGCAGAAGAGAGGCGGTGGGAGCGGTGATATCAGCGGCAAACGCGAGGGACGAGTTTCAGATTGGGCCTCTGACAGGCGTCGCAGGTCAGGAGTCTGAGAGCGCTAACGCGGGCTAGTTCTCTTTCGCGTTCAAGAAAACCATAGATCCTTCGCTTCGCTCAGAATGACAAGGGTTTGAGTATGGAGTAAGCGGGAGAGCGCGCGGGCGCGCGCTCTCCGCAATGACGGACGACCTGAGGCCGGCGCTATCTCGCTCCTCAGTGTGCCGCCCCGGCGCTGTCGACGGCGGCGCCGATAGCGTTGCCGCTGAGGACGATTTCCACCCGGCGATTCTGCTTGCGCCCGGCGACCGTGTCATTGGAAGCCACGGGATCGGCGGGGCCGTAGCCCTGGGCCACGACGCTGTTCTCGTCCAGGCCCTGGGAGATGAGGAAGTCGCGCACCCCGCCGGCGCGGCGCTCGGAAAGAATCTGGTTGCCGCGCGCGGTGCCGGTGCTGTCGGTGTAGCCGTTGATCTGCAGTTTCAGGTCGGGGTAGGTGAGGATGATGCCGGAGAGCTTGGCGAGGCGCAGCTTGGCGTCCTCCTTCAGGGTGGCCTGGCCGAGATCGAAGAGCACGTCGGACATGTTGACGATCAGCCCGCGCGGCGTGTCCTTGGTCTGCAACACGGTGTTGAGCTGCTGCAGAAGGCGGGCGCGCTGCTCGGCCATTTGCTGGGCTTGCTGCTCCGCCTGCTGGGCGCGGCCCTCGGCGGCCTGCTGCTGCTGTAACGCGGCCTGACGCTGAGCTTCGGCCTGCTGCGCCTGCTGTTGCGCCTCCAGGCGGGCCTGCTCGGCCTGTTGCCGCGCCTGCTCCGCCGCCTGGCGCTCCTGCTCGGCGAGGGCGCGCTGCTCGGCCTCGCGCTGGGCGTTGAGGCGGGACTCTTCGGCGCGCGCGGCCTCGGCCTCGGCTTGGGATTGCGCGTTCTGCGCCTTCTGCTCCAGTGCCTGGCGCTCGGCTTCGGCCTGTTCCTGCTGCTTCTTCTTTAAGGAGATGAGGCGCGCGTCTTCGGCTTCCTGGGTGGCGGCGCGGGCGACGGTGCCGATAGGAGTGTTGCCCTGCTTGCGGTTGAGATAGTCCTGCGCCTTGGCGAAGTTTTCCTGCGCCTTGGCGAGGGTGTCGGAGGCGTACTGCTCGGCGCCGGCGGCCTTGGCGATGGCGATAGCGTTCTCCGCCTCCTGCATCTGCAACGGCGTGCTCTCGTCGGTGCCGGCCGGCAGTTGGTCGGGGCTCATCCCGGCGGTGTATTGGTCGTCCTGCAGAGCCTCGTACTTGGCGTCGATGGTCCGTTCCCATCCCTGAGTGTCGGAGCGCACGATGTTCTCGGCGACCATCTTGTCACCAGGGCGGGTGACGGCGAAATACGGCTCGGCGGTGACGATGAGGCCGAAAACCTGCAACGGGCTGGTGACCTGAAGGCGCGCGTTGCCCTTGTCGTCGAGAATGACTTCGCCCAGATTCACCGAGCGGCCCTCGGGCGTGATCGCCCACAGAACATAAGAAAGGTACTGGCGGCCGACGGCGCGCGGCGCGGGAAGATGGTGCAGGTTGACGTCAATAGCCAGGCGTCCGGCGCGGCCGGTGACATGCGCCCAGCCTTCCACCGAGGGAGCGAGCTGCGTGCCTTTGAAGTCGACCTGGGTTTGGCCGCCGCGATCGCGGTAGTCGACGGCCTTGGTGGTGCGCTCGACCACGTTCACGCGGAAGACGGGCGTCTGGTCCATGGGCTCGACTTGTTGCTGGTCGGACGCGGGCGCGGGCTGCGCTTGCGGCGCAGGCTGCGACTGGCCAGGCGCGGGCTGAGCCTGGACCGGCGGCGACTGCGGCTGGTCCGGAGCCGGCGAAGGCTGCTGCTGAGCGAAAGCTGCGACGGCGGCCAGCGCTATGGCGGCCACGAACGAGAACACCTTATTGGACATAGCTGCTCCCTGAGGTAGGAAGAAGCATGCCACGAGACGACGTTCCGCACGTGATAACAAAAGGACATGTTCCCGGGAGTGAAATAACGCTTAGAGTCCCTCGTTGGAGGCCGGTCGATCCCGACCGGCACACCTAATTGCTTGCTGCGACCTGCGTTTTCGGCGGGCGAACCAGCAGCACCAGGCGCGGGAAGGTAAAGGTTCCTGCGGCATCGTCAATCACATTCACCTGGCAGGTATAGAAGCCGGGACGCAGTTGCGCCAGCGGAACGTCGAACTGGAAGACCGCGGCCTTGCGGTCGGGCGCGGTGAGCTGGCGGGCTTCGACCAGCGGCGTTTCGTAGGCCTTGGTCTTGCCCTGGAAGAAGGCGATGCTGGTCAGCAGGTGGATGGGGTTCTTGATTTTCACTATGGGTGCGGCGGGACGCCGCGATCCGGCGTCTTGCCGGTCGAGGTCGACCGGCCTCCCTTCTTGCACCGAGGGCTGCGCTTTCGCCGGCTCGTACACCTCGTAATAGAGATATAGGTGCTGGTCGGAAGAGAAGACGTGGGTGACATTGGGCACGAGCTCGTTGCCGTCGCGCACCAGCGGGTCTTCGGCCTTCTTCTTCGCCGGACGAATTTGCGTCCCCATGAGTACGGCGCTCATCTTGAGCGGCGCCTTCTTCAGGTCTGGCAGCGTGACGTCGGTCTCGAAGGAGCCGAGTCGCCCGGTCTCGTTCTCGCGCAGCACAAACTTGAAGTGGTACTTGCCGGGCGGGAGCAGGAACGAGGTGTCGTACTGCACGTTCTTGCGGCGCACGTCCTGCGCGCCTTCGACGGCGAGCTTCACCGTGTCGCGCGCCTGGCCGACGGGACGCTTGAGCTCGTCGCGCAGCACGCCGATGATGTCGAGTGTGGCCTTGTCCTTGTCGCTGCTGCGGACAAAGGGGATCTCGGAGCCGGGGATGACGATGGACACCGGCACGTAATAACGGTCGCTGGCGACGCGGAAGTACGAGGCGGCGAGAAAGACGTCGAGGTCGGTGGAACTGAGCTCGGCGGAGAGTTCGTCTTCCAGCTGCTGCTCGCGGTCGTCGCGATTGGAGTGGGCGAAGTCGCGCGGCGCGTAGTAGCCCTTGCGGAATTCCAGCTTCACGCCGGGACGATTGACCTTCACCGAGATGCGGCGGAAGCGGCCGTCGCGCGCGGGGTTAGTACTGCGATAGGCGAGCACGTAGTAGGTCCTGGTGTCCTGCTGCACGCGGGTGAAGACCTGGTTGAAATCGTTGGAATCGAGGAAAGCGCGGCCGCCGGTGTCGGAGGCGAGGGTGGTGAGCGTCTCCTGCGAGGCGAAGTTGGAGTCCATCGCGTTGCGCACCGAGGCGCCGGAGTAGGCCGAGGTGCCGCGCAGGCTGGCCTGCTGCGCCGAGCCGCCGGGCACCACCGCCTCGAGGCCGCGCAGGTCCATGGTGTAGATGGACACGTTGCTGCGCACCGCGGCGTTTACGGTGTTGCGCAGCTCGGCCTCGTTCTCCAGGCCGCTCTGGGTCATGCCGCTGCTGAAATAAATGATGGACTTCTTCTGCTCCACGCGCGCCAGCGATTCGGAGATGGACTGCAACGCTTCCAGGCGGCGATCGGTGTTGAAGACGTTGTACTCCGTGTCGTCGGGAGTGAAGGCCTCGCCGGTGTCGGCAGTGCCCTCGGTGGTGCCCGTGGAGCCCTCGGCGAAGCCCTGGGCGGTATCCGGGTTCAGCTTGGACAGCGATTGCCGCAGCGCTTCGCGGTCGGCGGTGAAGTCCTGGTCCACCTGCAGCGAGCTGGCGAGGGAGACGATCCCGACCATGTCGGCGGGCGTCATCTGCTGGTCGAGGAACTTCTGCGCGGCGGCAACGGCGCGGGCGACCTCCTCCGGTTGCATGGAGGTGAGATCGAAGAAGAGCACCATGAGGCGGCGGTCGCGCAGGTCGATCTTGCCGTTCTCGTCGGGAACGGCGGCGGGCTGCGGCGCGGCGGCCTTGGGCCTCGCCAGCAGAGGCTGCGCAGGCTCCTCGCCGATGGCGGCGACGTCCACGTCCTCGAGATCGAAGGCGGAGAGCTTCTGCGGCTTGTTGTCTTCGAGGATGGTGAAGTCGCCGGCCGTGAGATCGCGGATGGGATCGCCCTTGGAATCGCGGGCGACCACGTTGACGAGGACCAACTCGGAGTTGGTTTTGAACTTGTAGAGCTGCTGCTGGGCGGGGAGAAAGGGAGCGGGCAGCGCGGCAAGACAGAGAATGGCGGCGGCGCGAGAAAGGAACGAATTGGGGAAGCTCGGATTCATGGGCGACGTTTCAAATGTGCCGTCCCTGCGGGACTCGCGAATCCTTTCCTAACGCTTACCCGGGACTTACGTCCCGGGCTATCTAGTTCCGCCCGCTGAAGCGGGCTGGCATCATTCCCGGTGTCAGAAGTGGAACCTGGCCAGCAGCTGCACCGTGCGCATGGAGCCGACGCTGGTGACGCGCCCGAAAGTCGGCGAGTTCACCACCGTATCGATCGCGCTCCACTGCGGGGTATTGAAAACATTGTTGCCCTGGAGGCGCACCTCCAGGCCGCGCATCTCGCCGAGAGAAATTTCTTTCGCCAGCGACATGTTGAAACTCAGCGTGCGCGGGCCTTCGATGGTGTTGCGGCCGGCGTTGCCGAACTGGCCGGCCGCCGGCAGCGTGAAGGCTGCAGTATTGAAGAACTCTCCGAGGGTCGGATTCGCCAGCGCGATCGGTTCGCCCGTGGCGTCGGCGCGCAGGGTGCCGTTGACGCCGCTGGCGACGTCGGAGTAGCTGCCCAGCACGCGCGCGGTGTAAGGGAATCCCGAAGCAACGGTGAAGCTGCCCTGCCACTGCCAGTCGCCGAAGAGGCGGTTGGCCACCCCGGGCGAGGCGAGCCAGCGGCGGTTGTCGCCAAACGGCAACTGGACCGTGTAGTCGGCTGTGAGGCGATGGCGCTGGTCGAAGCTGGAGAGGCCGCGCTCGGCGGCGAGGTCGAGATCGTTTTGCGCCACCACGGTCGCGCCGCCGCCGATGGAGCTGGCGTTGTCGATGGACTTGGAAAACACGTACGTCCCGCCGACCGAGATTCCGTGCGCCATGCGCTTGCGCAGGCGGACGTTGAGCGCGTGCAGGATGGAGCTGCCCTGCGAGGTTTCCCACAGGAAAGGCTGCACGCCGGCGATGCGCAGGCCGCCATTGGGATCGCGATTGGGAGCGCGCACGATGTCGAGCGCGGTGCCCTTGGTGCCGGTGTAACCGACGTTGAGCAGCAGGGAGCGCGTCAGTTCGCGCTGGATGTCGAGATTCCAGATCTGCACGTAGCCGAGGCGATAGTTGCGATCCACGCCGTAGTTGTTGGTGACACTGGCAGCCTGCGCGGTGGCGAAGGCATCGGTCAGCAGCAGCGGCGTGGCGGTCCCGCCAAGATTGGTGAGCGTCGTCGTGTACGGCGGCTGGAAGGCGAGGTTTTGCACGATATTGCCGTACTGGCCGATGTTGTAGTTGACGCCGTACCCCGCGCGCACCACGGTGTTCTTGAAAGCCTTCCAGGCGATGCCGACGCGGGGCGCGAAATTGTTGCGGTCGGGATTCACCAGCGTCGCGGGAAAGATGCCGGAGAACGGTCCCGCGAGTCCGACGCCGCAGATCGAGCACACGGGGACCACGGCGGTGAAGCTCGGGTTGGCGTCGAGGTTGGCAATTCGATTGTTCAGTTCGCGAAACGGCGAAACGTATTCGTAGCGCAGGCCGGCGTTGATGGTCAGATTGCCGCGCACGCGCCAGTCGTCCATCACGTACAGGTCCCAGGAATTCTGCCGCAGGTGGTAGTTGGTGGCGCCGTACTGCACCGACGCCTGCTGCGCGTAGCCGAGAAGGAAGTCGGCAAAATCGAGGCCGGTGCCGGGGACGGGCACGCCATTCACAAGTTGCGAAGTGTACAGGCCGGTGAAGACGAAGCTGCCGCGGGCGTTCTTGTCGCTCTGGTTGTTCTGCTGGATGCGGCGGAAATCCCCGCCCCAGCGCAGGTTGTGCTTGCCGTGGCGCAGCACCATATTGTCGGCGAAGGCGTAGGTCTGGTTGGCGCTGCGGCGCGGCAGCAGGTCATTCACGCCGGTAAAGTTGGTGAAGCTCAGCGACGGCAGGCCCCAGTCGAAGGGATTCTGCGAGACGCCGAGAATCCCCAACTGGCCGGCGATGTTCTGCAGCGCGGAGTAGAGATTGGTGCTATCGAATTGCGAGCGGCTGAAGGTGAAGTTGAATATGTTGGTCAGCCGGCCCATGCTGCGCACGTAGCCAAAGGGCACGTTCCACGCGGCGGAGCTGCCGCGGCCCTGGATGGTCGGGAAGGCGCCATTGCTGACCGAATTGCTGCGCTGGTAGTGCAGGCCGAAGTTGATGTTGTTGCGGGCGCGTCCGCCGCGGCCCATGCCGCCCGGCCCGCCGATCATCACCCCTCCGCCGGGGCCGCTCGCCGCAGGACCGAAGTTGTGCATGACGCGGATGTTGAGACTGTCGTTGTTGTTCTCGGCGGAGGTGACGTAGTGGAAGTTCTGCGTGGCGCCGGGAAGATTGGGCAGCGGAATGTAGTTCAGCAGGCCGGCAGCGGCGCCGTTGATCATGCCGGCGGGGATCTGGTTGCTGGTGAAGGGCTGGCCGGTGGCCGGGTCGTAGAGCTGCACCGCGCGCCCCCGTTCCGTCACGCCGGAGAAGTCGCCGGCGCGCTCGGCCGCCGTGGGCACGGTGGAGAAAACGTCGAAGGGATTGTGGCTGCGATTGCCGGTGTAGTTGGCGAAGAAGAAGGTCTTGCTGCCGGCATCGTAGATGTGGGGAATCTTGAGCGGGCCGCCGAGGCTGGCGCCGAAGCGCTGCTGCATGTAGTCGGGCTTCACCGAAGGCGAGCCGGTGAGCGAATAGGGCGCGGCGTCGAGGGCGGCGTTGCTGGCGGAGTAGAACAGGTTGCCGTGCGGCTGGTTGATGTTGAAGCGCCCGCGCCGTCCGCGGCCGCCGCCGGCGAGGATCATGATCCCGCCGCCCGGGCCTCCTGGGCCGCCGCCTCCCGGACCGAACCCGCCGCCGGGGCCACCGCCGAACAGGCCGCGCATCTCCTGCACGTCGGAGGTGCTGAGCTGTCCGCCGGCGGCGCGGGCGCGAATCTCCTCGATGCGCTCGCGCAGGTCAGCGTTGTTGCCGCCGAACAGGAAGTCGTTGCTCTGGCCGTTGTTGCCGGAAACGGCGACGGTCTCGGTGGCATCGAGATTGAAGGTTCCGGGAGCGCTGTTCCCCGCGTCGGCGGAGGGGACCGGAGAATCAGCGTCGGGCGCCATGGCGCTCGCGTCGGCGGCCAGGCTCAGGTTCTGAAAGCCGCGGCCGCCCAGTGCAGCCGCGGCCGCCGCCGGCGCGCCGCCTTGTTGTTGCTGGACGCGCGAGAGCAGGGTCATCGTCAGGTCGGCGGTGGGATGGCAGTTCTCGGGATTGACGACGATTTCTTTGGTTTCGGGAGCGAAGGCCGCCAGTTCGGCGCGCACCACGTAGCGGCCGCGCGTCAGGCCGGTGAGGGCGTAGGCGCCATCTACCTCGGTGGAGGTGGCGACCTTTTTCCCCGTAAGACTGTTCGCGGCGGAGATGGCGACGCCGGGCAAGGGCATATTCCCGGCAGTGATGCGGCCGGTGATCTGGCAGGTGGGCGCGGGGGTCTGCGCGCCAGCGAGCGCCGCGGCGAAGATCACGGATACGACGACAGCTCTGTGCATGCGTGAGAGGGTATTCAGTATGTCAGTAACTCGCCGCCGGTTTCCCGGCAAAGATGAAAGAGCCAGCCACGGATTCCATAGATCATCACGGATCAGAAAAGAAGAATCATCCGAGTGAATCCGTGCAATCCGTGGCTTCTTTATTCTTGCGGCTGGCGGCGGGGACCACGCGGGCCGCCCATCATCATCCTGCCGGGCTCGCCGACGTTGAGCTGCGAGGCGACGAAGACGCCGGCCTTCAGTGCGCCGCGCCCCATGATCTGGTCGCCGACCTTGATGTCAGCCAGGGTGATGCTGTCGCGCTGCTTGCGGAAGGAGGTATTCTCGTCCACCGCGATGGTCTGCGTCTGGCCGTCGACCCGGTCCACCGTAATGTTGGTGCCGTCAATCGCTTTGACCTTGCCGGCAATGAACTCCTTGCCCAGGCCTTCGCGCATACGGGCTTCCATGGCGGGATTGGCCATCACCCGTTCCGCGGTCCAGGTGTCGCCGTCGCCCTTGGTACCCGCCACCATCACGCGCTCGCCGACTTTGAAGTCGGAGAGCTGGGCGTCCTTGCCGTCCACCTGGAACCTGGTATCCGCCGAGGTTTTCACCGTGGCGGTGCCGCCGTCCCGGGTCTGCAGGGTGAGGGTGTCGCCATTGATGGCGGTGATGGCGCCGCCGACGCCGCGGCCGCGCATCATCATGCCGCGGCGGCCCTGCCCGGGCTCGGGCTGTTCTTGCGGCGCGGGCTGCTGATCCTGGGCGACCAGCGCCACAGCCACGAGTAGAAGTAATAAAAAGGTGAGGGTGCGCATCATAGGATCCTCTCTCCGGAGCTCTTAGCAATTAGCGGTTAGCTTGATTCGGGTGGTTGAGAGCGCTCCTCCCGTTGGAACGTCCCCAGGGAAGCGAGGCGATCAACGCCACCCCAGACAAGCAAAGAGCTAAGAGCTTAGTTCAGCGTATCTCTACCAACGCTCCCCAGCCAGCAAAGTTGCTCAATCCCATGTAAAGAATGGTAATCACAGACGCGGGCCCGTTGGTGGGGTATGCTTCTGAATCACAATCTGCCAAGCTACCCGGGACGCAATGCGCATAGGCCTCGGCACTCTTATCTTCTTCGCCTTTTGTTTCCTGCTGGGAACTCCGGCCGCCGCCCAGAACGATGGCGCGACGGCGACGGTGCCGGCGCACGTGTTGCACATCCGCAAGGTCGCTTCCCCGGAGATCCACCTCGACGGTAACCTCGACGAGCCGGTGTGGCAGACGATTGCGCCGATAACCAAGCTGACACAAACCACGCCGGTCGAGGGAGGCGAGCCGTCGCAGAAGACGGAGGCTCGGATCTTCTACGACGCGGACAACTTGTATATGGGGTTCAAGTGCTATGACGATCCCAACAAGGTGACGCGACGGCTGGCGGCGCACGATGGAAGAAGCAATTCCGACAGCATCGACTTCATGCTGGACACCTTTCGCGACCGGCGCACGGGCTACTGGTTCAGCGTGACGGCGGCGGGGGTGCAATGGGACGGCACCCTGAACGAGGCGTCGGGGCTGGGCGGCTTTGAGTCAATGGACTTCAGCTGGGATGGAATCTGGTACAGCGCGGTGGCGCAGCACGACTGGGGATGGTCGCTGGAGGTGATGCTGCCCTTCAAATCGATCCGGCTGGCGAAGGATCGCACGCAGGAATGGGGCTTCAACTTTGGCCGGGAGATCACGCGCAACAACGAGTTCGACTATTGGGTGCCGGTG
>DASUBK010000135.1:0-2306 GCA_035763305.1 Terriglobales bacterium
GAGGAGGGAACGGAGCTACTGCGCGGCGACAGGATCCTGATCGCCTGCGGCACGCGCCCGGCGCACGATCCGCAGATCCCCATCGACGGCCACCACATTTTCGATGCCGACCAGGTAACGCTGCTGACGGAGATCCCGCGCGAGGTCATCGTGGTGGGCGCGGGCGTGATCGGCCTGGAGTATGCGTCCATGCTGGCGGCCCTGGGGGTGAAGGTCACGCTGCTCGATCAGCGGCCTACCATGCTGGATTTCGTGGACCGCGAGATCATGGAGAACCTGCAATTCCAATTGCGGCGGCTGCGCATGGTCTTCCGTCTGGGCGAGAAGGTGGTTTCGGTAGCTTACGACGGGGAGCGGAATCGCGTTGTCGCGAGCCTGGAAAGCGGCAAGACGGTGCACGGAGGCTCCTTGTTGTACACCGTCGGACGGCAGGCGAACAGCGATCTCCTCAACCTCGCGGCCGCGGGACTCATGGCCGACGGGCGCGGCAAACTGGCGGTCAACCAGTTTTTCCAGACCGAGGTGGAGCACATCTACGCCGCCGGGGACGTGATCGGCTTCCCTGCCCTGGCCAGCACTTCGATGGAGCAGGGTCGGCTGGCCAGTTGCCACATGTTCGGCAAGGCGAGCGCCATGGTGGCCAACCTCGTGCCCTACGGCATCTACACCATCCCGGAGATCTCGGTTGTGGGACAGAACGAAGAACAACTGACCGCGGCCAAGACGCCCTACGAGGTCGGCATCTCGCGCTACGAGGAACTGGCCAAGGGCCAGATGCTGGGCGATACCCAGGGCATGCTGAAGCTCCTCTTCGATCCCAGCACGCTGCGCCTGCTGGGAGTGCACGCCATCGGCGATCGCGCCTCGGAGATCATCCACATCGGCCAGGCGGTGCTCAGCCACGGCGGCAACATCGGGTACTTCCGCGACGCGGTGTTCAACTACCCGACACTGGCGGAAGCGTACAAGGTGGCGGCGCTGGATGGGTTGAACCGGCTGTAGCGGTAAGAACGCCACGGATTCCACGGACACCCACGGATGAAAATAGAACAGAAAAATCCGTGAAGATCCGTGAAATCCGTGGCGTCTTTGCTTAATCAGAGCAGGAACGCCGCCACCAGCAGCGCGCCGAAGATCAGCGAGTGCGCGACCTCCCACCAGCCCAGGGCGCGGACGGCCAGCGGCTGCGGCCGGCGCACAAACCAGCGCAGACCACGGACGAGAACCGGAAGGAAGGCCAGCGGAACCATCCAGCGGAGCGTACCGAGTCGCCACGCCCCTACCAGAACAACAACCATTCCGATCTGGCCGGCGAGGAACCAGCGGCCGCGATCCACCTTGGCGCGAAAACCGCTGAGCCGGGCGGCGTGGATGCGGAGTTGCACAAAGTGCACCTGGTTGGCGGCGAAGATCCAGTTGGCCAGCCACAGCGCGAGGGCGATGCGGTCGAGGTTTCCGGTCAGCGCGTAGTACGCAGCAGGCGCGGTCGCGGTCAGGCCGGCGACTCCGATGATCTGCGCCGGCATGCGCATCCGGCGTCCCGCTTTCTTGAGGACAGCTTGCGCCACGAAGGCGGCGCCGGCTACGGCTCCGATGACCAGGAAGCCCTCGCGGGGGCGGCTCCACAGCAGCGCGCCCAGCGCCGCCGCCGCGAGCAGCGCCAAGGCCGCACTCGTGGTCAGCAGCGGCTGGCGCTCGGCGTCATTCTGCGGCCGTACCGGCGAAGTTCCCAGCAGGCTTTCCACGGGCGTGCGCAACCAGAACAGGGCCAGGGCGGCGACGGCGAAGAGCAGCAAGTCCGCGACATGTTGCCCGGATGCCAGGCCCACTGCCGCGCCGCTGACCATGGGCATCAGCAGCATGCCCCAGGCGCCGTGCTCGCGGGGGACGATCATGCTGCGCATGCGTTCGGGATTGGTTGCGAGGGCGGTGGCGGCCATGTCTCTCCTTGAATTCCGACCCAGTGTAGGCGCGGATGTCACGCTCGGCTGTGACTTAAGTCGCAGGCGGCCCGGTATACCGGGCCGCGCGGCCGAGGCAGCGTCTGGGAACTATCGCGTCGGGACCTCCGCGGTCCGCGGCTGGTAGATGCAGAACGGCTCCTCGGCCATGAAGTCGCCGCTGGCGGCGAAGGCGCGCGCGCGGCAGCCCATGCAGACGTTGCGGAATTCGCAGCAGCCGCACTTCCCTTTCAGGCCGCCGGTGTCGCGCAGCTGGGCAAAGACGTCGGAGCGGTTCCAGATCTCGGCGAATATCTGCTTTCTGAGATCGCCGGCGACTGCAGGCAGATAGCCGCAGGGGAAGAC
>DASUBK010000136.1:0-2888 GCA_035763305.1 Terriglobales bacterium
CTGCTGCATGCGGCGCGCGCCGACCTGCTGCGCCGCCTGGGCGAGCGCGCCGCCGCGGCGCAATCGTACGAGCGAGCGCTGGCCCTGGTCACCAACGACCGCGAGCGCGGCTATCTCCAGCGCCGCCTGCGCGAGGTGCGGGAGCTCTAGCGAGGCGCAGGCCGGTCGAGGTCGGCCGGCCTCCACTGTCGAGATGGGCTTCTAGCGCGACGGCATCTGTCGTACGCGAAGCCATCCGCCGGCCCAGGCTGTGGGGAGAGCCAACACGATCAGCGCCACGGGATACCAGTGCGGACCGAGCGAAGGTTGGCGGTTCCAGGTGAACGCCGCTCCCGCCACGCTCACTGCAAAGCCGATCACGCCCAGTACGAGCGCATGCAGCATGGCTCTGTTAGGGGCGAGGCGCGCCGTCAGGTAGGCGGCGGCGATGCCGTACACCGTGCGGTAAGCGGTGGCCAGCAGCAGCGGGTTGTCGCCCGCCGGCTGTCCCAACGGCGGCAATATCCCCAAGGCATTCATCAGCACGTCGGTGCCGATAGAAAGAATGGCGCCGGCGATCATGCCCGCCAGCACCGCGACGATGCTGCGCCCCAGCGAGCCCGAAGTCTTTTGCGGTTGCTGCGCCGGTGTGGCCATGCATCCTCCTTGCCCTTGAGACGCGCAATTCTACGCCGGCCACACTTGTGGCGGCGAGGCGCTGAAATACTGATGTACTGAAATACTCGGCTAGCGGCCGTTGGGCGACATGAACTCCAGCGCGCGGGCGATGTAGCCCTTCAGTTCCTTGCGCGGAACCACGGCGTCCAGCATGCCGTGCTCCAGCAGGAACTCGCTGCGCTGGAAGCCTTCAGGCAGTTTCTGGCGAATGGTCTGCTCGATGACGCGCGGCCCGGCGAAGCCGATCAGCGCGCCCGGCTCGGCGATGTTCAAATCGCCCAGCATGGCGAACGACGCGGTCACGCCGCCGGTGGTGGGATCGGTGAGCACCGAGATGTAAGGCACCTTGGCGGCGTCCATGCGCGCCAGCGCGGCGGAAATTTTTGCCAGCTGCATCAGGCTGATGACGCCTTCCATCATGCGCGCGCCGCCGGACGCGGAGACCACGATGAGCGGCTGCTTCAGGTCGGTGGCTTGCTCGATAGCCCGAGTGATCACCTCGCCGACCACCGTCCCCATGCTGCCGCCGATGAACGAGTACTCCATCGCGCTGACCACCACCGGCCGGCCGTTCAGCTTGCCGCGGGCGTTGATGATGGCGTCGGTGAGGCCGGTCTGCTTGCGCGCCGCGTTCAGCCGGTCGGAGTACTTCTTGAGGTCAGTGAACTTGAGCGGGTCGGTGGAGACCAGGTTGTCGTCCTCGATCTCGTACTCGCCGTCGTCGAGCAGTTGCGCCAGGCGGGTGCGCGCGTCCACGCGGAAGTGCTTCTGGCAGTGCGGGCAGACGTTGAGATTGTCCTCGAGGTCCTTCTTCCAGATGATTTTGCGGCACTCTTCGCACTTCACCCAAAGGCCTTCGGTGCGAACCTTGCGCTCGCCCGAGGTATCCAGCTCCGAGGATTGCCGCTTGAACCAGGTCATAAGAATTGCCGATTTACGATTTCCGATTGCCGGATTGGGTCGAGGGCCGCTTGTTCTCGCGTGTCTGGCACGACTCCGCAGCTCATGGCCCAATCGTCAATCGCAAATCGGCAATCGTAAATCAGTACTCGATTCCTCTCTGCGCCAGGACGCCCTTTTCGTAGGCGTGCTTGACCTGGCGCATTTCGGTCACGGTGTCGGCCACCTCGACCACCTTGGGATGCGCATTCCGGCCGGTGAGGATGACGTGCACCATCTCCGGCCTTGCCTTCAGCGCCGCCACCACCTTCTCCGGGTCGAGCATGCCGTAGCTGATGGCGTAGTTGATCTCGTCCAGCACCACCAGGTCCCACTGGCCGGAGGCGATGGCCTGCGCCGCCTCGCTCCATGCCTCTTCCACCATGCGCACATCTTCGGGGTCGGTCTCGGCGCCGCCGACTTTGACGAAGCCGCGCCCCATCTGCTTCATCACGAAGCGGTCGCCGAAAGCCTGCACCGCGTCCAGTTCGCCGTAATGCCACGAGCCCTTGAGGAACTGCAGCATGAGCACTTTCATGCCCTGGCCGACGGCGCGCAACGCGGTGCCCATGGCGGCGGTGGTCTTGCCCTTGCCGGGCCCGGTGTTGACGATGATCAGTCCACGGCGGACGTCGTTCATGCCTGCCCCAAACGACGATTGTACTAGGTTGAACCCCCGGCTCGTCTATGTCCTGGCCACACGAACGGGAATGGCGGGAACGAAAAGCGGAAACCGCGGAAAGACCATTTGACCCGCGGGGCGGCCGTCCCTATCATCGCGGGCGACACCAAGTCAGGGAGAACCCATGTCGCAGACGGAACGCCGCCAAGGAGATCGTCGAAAAGGGCCCATCCGCTCCCGCCGCGATCGCCGCGCCGGGACCTCCGCTCCGCCGGGAGTGGAGCGGCGCTCCGGCGACCGCCGCCGCGCGGACCGCAGGTCGGGACAGGACCGGCGTAAGTCCTAGCCATTGCCGATTGCCGAATTCCGAGTGCCGATTGTGTCGAGGTGGTGCAACACGGAGGCACGGAGTCACGGAGAATGTTTTTCGATCTCTTCCGTGCCTCCGTGTCTGCGTGTTTTGTTGAATCGTGCGGCCTCGATCATCCGCGGTGATACGGATGTCCGGCCAGGATGGTGAGAGCGCGGTAGAGCTGCTCGAGCAGGACCACGCGCGCCAGCTCGTGCGACAGCGTCATGGGACCGAGCGAGAGCTGCACCCCGGCTGCGGCGCGCGTCTCGGAACCAAAGCCATCCGCGCCCCCAACGGCGAACAGCAGCACCTGCGTGC
>DASUBK010000137.1:0-2440 GCA_035763305.1 Terriglobales bacterium
GCAAACGCAGATCGCGGATAGCTTCAATCCCGAAGTAGCCCAACAACAATCCGGCAGCGGCGGCGAAGCCGGCCAGGACCAGGCTTTCGGTGATGAATTGCCGCGCCAGTCGCAGGCGCGAGGCCCCCAGCGCACCGCGCACGGCAACTTCGTGGCGGCGCGCGGCCGCCCGCACCAGTTGCAGGTTGGCGATGTTGGCGCACGCGATCAGCAGCACCAGTCCCACCGCGGCAAACAGGATCAGCACCGGCGCGCGCGAATTCCCCACCAGGTGGGTTTGCAGCGGCGTCACGCCCACGACGGTTCCCTCCGACAGTTCCGCGATCCAGGCGTCGTAAGTGCGGACCTGGGCGGCCTGCAGCGCCTGCAACTCCGCCTGCACCGCGCTGAGAGCGGCCGGACCGCCACGCGTCCGGCCGATGACGCTCACGAAAGAAATCCCTTTGCGGGCGTTGGCGATATCCGGACCTGCGGGCATCAGCACCAGCAGCTCAGGCGTGGCGGTCATGTCGGGAAAGCGGAAATCAGGCGGCAGAATGCCGGCGACGTTATAGGGCTTGTCATCCAGGTTGAGCACCGCCCCCACCACGCGGGGATCGGAGGCAAAGCGCTGCCGCCAGAAGGTGTCGGTGATCACCACCTCTCTGCCGTCCGCGCCCGGCGCGAAGTCGCGGCCCCGCTGCACGCCGATTCCCAGGGTGGAGAGGAAGTTGGCGGAGACCTCGGCGCCGGAGATACGCGTCGCCTCGCCTGCACCGGTCAGCGTGTACTGCATGTCGCTATAGGCAGCCACCGATTGCAGAAGATGCGAGCGCTCATTCCAGGCGACCGCGTCGGGCTGAAGGGGAGCTTCGCCCATCCTGGGCCGCTGCTCGGTGATCCATACCAGTTGCCCGGGATCGCGGTAAGGCAACGGCCGGATGAGCAGCGCGTAGACCGCGGAGAAAATCGCGGTGGTGGCGCCGATCCCCAGCGCCAGGGTGAGAATGGCGGTCAGCGCGAACCCCGGACTGCGCCGCAGGCCGCGCAGCGCGTAGCGCACGTCCTGGGCGGCGCCGTGCAGCCAGTTCAGGCGCCGGGCCTCGCGCGCCGCCTCTTTGTAATTCTCCATCCCGCCGAACTCCACGCGCGCCGTGCGCAACGCTTCGTCGCGGGTCATGCCTTGGCGCTGCAGGTCGGCGGCGCGGGCGGCGATGTGAAACTCCATCTCCTCGTTCATCTCGCGCTCGATGCGCCCGCGCCCGAGCACGCGCTGGATCCAGAAGCCCGCTGACCGCATTGCCATCCTCCTGATCGCTTGCCCATGGCCCGATCACCGCATGATCCGACGGGGCGTTCCCGGCAGCAAATCGGCGCCCTCCATGCGGTGGGCGGCGCCACTCCTAAGCGAATTAGGAGAAGCTACCACAGCTCTCCTAAGTTGCATAGGAGAATGATGAGAGTGGTCAGCGGGCGGGGATCAAGGGAGACGGGCAGACGAAGGGGCCGGCTTTCACCGGCCCCGCTGGAAACTGAAACCGAAACTGAAACTGACCTGAACTAGTGTCTGCCGTAGCCCGCGCTGCGCATCTGTTCCGCGGCGGAGTCGGCGGTGCCGCTGATGCCCTGGCACTTGAGCTTGAAGTCGTCGGGGTTGGAGGCGTTCTCCAGCGCGACGTCGTAGGAGATCAGGCCGTGGGTGTACAGGTCGTAGAGCGACTGGTCGAAGGTCTGCATGCCGTACTGCGAGGTGCCGGAGGCCAGCGCTTCCTTGATGGCGCGGGTCTTCTCCGGAACGATGATGCACTCGCGGACGTAGGCGGTGGAGATGAGCACCTCGACGGCGGGCACGCGCCCCGAGGCGTCGGCGCGCCTCACCAGGCGCTGGCTGATGACCGAGCGCAAGGTGGCGGCCAGTTGCAGGCGGATCTGCTTCTGCTCCGGCGGCGGGAAGACGGAGATGATGCGGTTGATGGTCTCCACCGCGTCCAGGGTGTGCAGGGTGGAGAAGACCATGTGGCCGGTTTCGGCGGCGTGCAGCGCGGTGGAGATGGTTTCCAGGTCGCGCATTTCGCCGACCAGGATGACGTCGGGGTCCTGGCGGAGGCTGGCGCGCAGCGCCGAGCCGAAGGAGGGCGTGTCCACCTCGACTTCGCGCTGGTTGACGAAACCCTTCTTGTCGCGGTGCAGGAATTCGATCGGGTCCTCGATGGTGATGATGTGCTCGGCGCGGGTGGAGTTGATGCGGTCGATCATGGCCGCCAGGGTGGTGGATTTGCCGGAGCCGGTAACGCCGGTGACCAGCACCAGGCCGCGCGGCATGTCGCAAATCTGCTCCACCACCTTGGGCATGTAGAGTTCGTCGAGCGGGCGGATCTTGGTGGGAATGACGCGCAGCACCAGTCCGACGTTGCCGCGCTGCTGGAAGACGTTGACGCGGAAGCGTCCCAGGCCGGCGACG
>DASUBK010000138.1:0-3534 GCA_035763305.1 Terriglobales bacterium
TGGAGAAGGTCCGCGCCTGCGTGGCGGAAGAGGGATTCACCACCGAGTGGATCGATTCGCCCATCCTGGGCGCGGAAGGAAACCGCGAGTTCTTGCTGTTCGCGAAATAAGTCCGTTTAAGCCTTCGTGCTACCTTCGCGGACTTCGTGTGAACCAAGAGGCCGGCTCACACGATGGCCACGAAGGTTCCACGAAGGTTTCCTGTACAATCAGGGACTTCCACCGCCATGAAGAGCGCTGCCCTCATCTCCAAGCCGTCGAAGCCGGAGCTGGAGCGGTTGGTGCCGGAAGTCGCGGCCTGGCTGCGCCAGCGCGGCTACGAAGTTTTTCTCGACGACGAGAGCGCCAACTACGCCCCGGGCGAGCAGGGCATCGAGCGCAGCCTTATCGGCGCGCGCAAGCCGGACTTCGCGATTGTGCTCGGCGGCGACGGCACCTTGCTTTCCGCCGCCCGCGCGGTGGCGCCGCACAACGTCCCCATTCTGGGCGTCAATCTCGGCTCGCTTGGCTTTCTCACGGAAGTCCCGTTGTCGGAGCTCTACCCGACCCTGGAAGCGGTGGACGCCAGGCAATGTTCCTTCGAGCGCCGCGGCATGATCCGCTGCGAGCTGGTGCGCAACGGCGAACGCATCGCCGCCTGGGACGCGCTCAACGACGCGGTGGTCAACAAGAGCGCCATCGCCCGGCTGGTCAACTTCGATCTCTCGCTGGATGACGTTTTCGTTTCCAATTACAAGGCCGACGGCGTCATCATTGCCACGCCCACCGGCTCGACCGCGTACTCGCTGGCCGCCGGCGGGCCGATCCTGATGCCCAGTGTCGAAGGCATGGTGGTGACGCCGGTGTGCCCGCATTCGCTGACCCACCGGCCGTTCGTGGTGCGCGACTCGATCGAGATCTCCATCGTGGTGCGCAGCGCCGGCGAGGAAGCCTTCCTCAGCATCGACGGGCAGGTGGGCACGCCGCTGATGGACGAGGACCGCGTGCTGTGCCGCAAGTCGGAGTACAGCGCGCAGCTGCTGCGCATGCGCAAGACCTTCTTCGACGTGCTGCGCACCAAGCTGAAGATGGGCCAGCGGTAGCAGTCGCCGGTTGCCAGTCGCCGGTTGCCAGTCGCCGGTCGCCAGTGACAAAGGCGAGAGTTCGTCGCCTGGGGGTGGAGCATGGCTTGAACCATGCTGCTACAACTCCGGAATCAGCGGTTTTAGCCGCTGCGGGACTTTTGCCGATCGGATAACAACTATGCGCGCCATTCTCTTCGTCGCTTTGGTTTTTCTCGCCGGCGTCGCTCTTGCCGAAGACCGTCCCGCCGCCGACCTCATCATCACCAACGCCAAGATCTGGACCGGCGACCTCGATCATCCCAGCGCCGACGCCCTGGCCGTCATCGGCGATCGCATCGTCGCCGTAGGTACGGAGGCGGAGATCGAGCCCTGGCGTGGGTCCAACACCAAGGTCATCGACGGCCGCGGCCGGCGCATGGTTCCCGGCTTCAACGACGCCCACGTGCACTTCGTCTCCGGCGGGCTGCAGCTCGACAGCGTGGATCTGAAGGATGCCGCCACTCCCGAGGAGTTCACCCGCCGCATCGCCGAGCGCGCCAAGATCACGCCCAAAGGCGAGTGGATTACCGGCGGCGACTGGGACGAGGAGAAGTGGAACCCGCCGCACTTGCCCACCAAGGAGATGATCGACGCGGTCACGCCCAACACCCCGGTGTCGGTGAACCGCTACGACGGCCACGAGGTGCTGGTGAACTCGCTGGTGCTGAAGATGGCCGGCATCACCGCCAAGACGCCCGATCCGCCCGGCGGCACCATCGTGCGCGACGCGCAGGGCAATCCCACCGGCGTGCTCAAGGACGCCGCGCAAGGACTGGTGGACAAGGTCATGCCGCCGCTCTCGCACGAGCGCCGCCTGCGCGCCGTGAAGCGCGCCCTGGCTTATGCCGCGCGCCTGGGCGTCACCAGCGTGCAGGCCATGAGCTCCGATTACGAGGACATCGCCGTTTTCTCCGAACTGGCCGAGAAGGGCGAGCTGACCGCGCGCATCTACGCCGCGCCGCTGCTCGCGCACGTCGACGATCTGGCCAAGCTCGGCATCCGCCACGCGTTCGGCACGTCCTACCTGCGCATCGGCGCGCTCAAGGCATTTGCGGACGGCTCGCTCGGCTCCACCACCGCCTACTTCTTCCAGCCCTATAACGACGCGCCCAAGACACGCGGGCTGCTGAACGAGGAGTTCATCCCGCTTTCCAAGGCGCGCAATCGCATGCTCAAGGCCGACCAGGCCGGGCTGCAGCTCTGCGTGCACGCCATCGGCGATGCCGCCATCTCCGACGTGCTCGACATCTTCGGCGAGGTGGTCAACAAGGACGGCGATGCCGACCGCCGCTTCCGCATCGAGCACGCGCAGCACGTTGCCCCCAAGGATTTCGCCCGCTTCGCGCAGTTGCACGTCATCGCCTCGGTGCAGCCCTACCACGCCATTGACGACGGCCGCTGGGCGGAACGCCGTATTGGCCCCGAACGCATCAAGACCACCTACGCCTTCAAGACGTTTCTGAACGACGGAGTGCGACTTGCGCTGGGTACCGACTGGACGGTGGCGCCGCTGAATCCCATGCTCACGCTGTACGCCGCGGTCACCCGCGCCACCCTCGACGGCAAGAATCCCAACGGCTGGGTTCCGGAGCAGAAGATCAGCCTGGAAGACGCGCTGCGCGCCTACACCGCCGGCTCGGCCTATGCCGAGTTCCAGGAAAAGGAGAAGGGAACACTCTCCCCGGGAAAGCTGGCCGACATGGTGCTGCTCAGCGACGACATTTTTGCCATCAAGCCGGAGGCAATCCGCGACGTCACCGTGGACGAGACCATCGTTGGCGGCAAGGTGGTGTGGGAAAAGTAGTCTCTGCTTCCGATCATGCCTGCGATGCGGATTATTTTTGATCCGAGACAGATTGATTTGCGAAAATCCCGCTCGCTGCTTCCTTAGGAATGGAATGAAACGCTTCTCGCCCGCCGCGCTGCGCGAATTTGCCGCCGCGAAGTACCTCTACCTCGGCAGCGGCGGCCATCGCTTCATCGCCATTTGGGTTGTGGTCGTTGACGGGCGCGTGATTGTGCGCTCCTGGAACGACAAGCCAGCGGGCTGGTATCGCGCCTTCCGCGCCCACCCGGCCGGCCAGGTGCGCCTCGGCGATCTCGAGGTGGCGGTGCGCGCGATCCCACTGCGCAGCCAAAAGCTCAACGACGCCGCCGACGAAGCCTATGCCGCCAAGTACACGACGAAGGCGAATTTGAAATATGTCGCCGGCTTCCGCGAGCCCTGGCGCAAGGCATGCACGCTGGAGCTGGTGCCCGCCGCTAGAATCTAAGTCTATTAAGCAAGAAGATGCTTGACAATGGAGTGCGGCCGTCGTATTAGTTGGTCAAACAACTAACTTCTAGAAGCGAAATCGACTTTGTCCGCCGCCGCCCATCTCGACACCAAGTCCCGCCTGCTGCAGGCGGCCATGGAGTTGTTCACCACGCA
>DASUBK010000139.1:0-12618 GCA_035763305.1 Terriglobales bacterium
TTGTAGCGCGTGCTCGCGGATCTTGGCGTTCATCTTCTCGTTGCGCAGATCCACGTGCACCCGGACCTTCTGCTCCTTGAGCTGTGCCGCGACCTTGTTGGCGTAGTCGTGGTGGCGCTCGGAGATGGGGATCACCACCACCTGCACCGGCGCCAGCCACACCGGGAAGGCGCCGGCGTAGTGCTCGATGAGGGTGCCGAAGAAGCGCTCCACCGAGCCGAACAGGGCGCGATGCACCATGACCGGCTGGTGGCGCGCGCCGTCCTCGCCAACGTACTCCAGTTCGAAGCGCTTGGGCAGGTTGAAGTCGAACTGCACGGTGGATAGCTGCCACAGGCGGCCGATAGCGTCCACCAGCTTGATGTCAATCTTCGGCCCGTAGAACGCGGCCTCGCCGGGGATGATCTTGTACTCCAGCGAGCGCTCCTTCATGGTCTTTTCCAGCGAGCGGGTGGCCAGCTCCCAGTCGGCGTCGCTGCCCTGGTAGCTCTTGCGGTCGTTGGGGTCCCAGGTGGAAAGCTCGATCTGGTACTGATCGAAGCCGAAGTCGCGCAGCACGTCCATGGCGAAGTCGAGGCAGGCGCCGATCTCGCCCTCGATCTGCTCCGGGGTGCAGAAGATGTGGGCGTCGTCCTGGGTAAAGCCGCGCACCCGCATCAGGCCGTGCATGACGCCGGAGCGCTCGTAGCGATAGACGGTGCCGAGCTCGCCGAGGCGCACCGGCAGGTCGCGGTAGGAGCGCAGGGTGTCCTTGTAGATCAGGATGTGCCCGGGGCAGTTCATCGGTTTTAGGCGGTAGTCGGCGTCGTCGAGCTTCATGGGGGTGAACATGTTCTCGGCGTAGTAGCCCTCGTGGCCGCTGACCTTCCACAAGTCCACGCGCATCACGTGCGGGGTGAAGACCAGCGAGTAGCCGCGCGCCAGGTACTGGTCGCGCATCCAGTCTTCCATCGTCTTGCGGATCAGCCCGCCCTTGGGATGCCAGAAGATCAGCCCCGGCCCGGCCAGCTCCTGGATGGAGAAGAGGTCCAGCTGCTTGCCGAGTACGCGGTGGTCGCGCTTCTTGGCCTCCTCGATCTGGTGCAGGTAGGCCTCGAGGTCCTTCCTGCTGAAGAACGAGGTGCCGTAGATGCGCTGCAGCTGCGGGTTCTTCTCGTCGCCCAGCCAGTAGGCGCCGGCGAGATTGGTCAGCTTGAATGCCTTGATCTTGCCGGTCGAGGGGATGTGCGGGCCGCGGCAGAAGTCGACAAACTTGCCGGTCTTGTAGAGCGAGATTTTTTCATCGGGCTGGGTGAACTGCTCGATGAAGTGGCACTTCATGAAGTCGCCTTCCTGCTGGAACTGCTGCAGGCCGGCGTCGCGGGGCAGCCACTCGCGCGCGTAGGGCTCGTTGCGCTGCACGATCTCCTGCATCTTCTTCTCGATGCGGTCGAGGTCCTCGGGCGTGAAGGCAGTGGGGCGGTAGAAGTCGTAGAAGAAGCCCTGCTCGGTGGCGGGGCCGTGGCCTAGTTTGGTCTCGCGAAAAAGCTCCAGCACCGCGGCCGCCATCAGGTGCGCCGAGGAGTGGCGGTAGACCTCGAGGGCCTCGGGATCCTTGTCGGTGAGAATGCGCAGCTCGGCGTCGCGCTCTATCGGCTTGCTGAGGTCGGTCAGTTCCCAGCCGTCCTTGGGCTGCTTGAGGTGCAGGCTGGCGGGCGGCTCGGCCTTGGGCTGCGCGCCGTTGCCTTCGATCTTGATCTTGGCGACCAGGGCGGCGTCGGCGAGACGCGGCGAGATGGAGCGCGCGATGTCGAGGGCCGAGGTGCCGCGGGGGACCTCTTTGACGCTGCCGTCGGGCAGTTTGACCTTGATGGGTACGGCGGAAGAGGGCTGGACTTCGGACATGATAGAAACTCCGCGCTGTGCGCTGAAACTGATGAGTTTAGTGATTGTCGAAGGATGCGGTCAAACGACCGCGGCACGCTAGAGCAGCGTGGATGTTCGGCGGGAAGTGCACAGGTGCTTCACAAGGTGATTATCGCTCGCGGGATCGAAAAAATCCACCACCGAGGCGCCGAGACACCGAGCGGGACTTAAGAATCTGTTTTCTCGGCTCCGCGCCCGGGTTCATCCTGCCGGCCGGAAATGCGGTTGAGGATGGCGCCCAAAAGCGCGACCAGCAGAATCGCCGCCCCCATAATCAGCGGCACGAGAAATTGGCGCAGAACGGAGGCGGCGGGCGCGGCGCGTGGACCCCAGCCGGCGCGCCATCCTGCTTGCGCGCTGGCGGCGGCGCTGACCCAGGTCTCGCCCCCGATGCGATCGATGCCGAAGATCACCAGCAGGGCGATCACGCTCAGCGCCACCACGGCAGTCGCTTTGGGCTTGTTGGCAAACATCGCGCGTACCGCCTGGGGAAGTTCGCAGGTCTCATTATCTGGCAGCGATCCGGGGAAATCCAATTCGGGACGCTTGTCGCTCGTCACACCGGGAAGGGGCGCGCATCCCTTTAGTAATCGCGGGGCGGCGGGAAAACGCGGGCATAATCCACGGCATGCAGCGCCCGTCCATCGCAGGGGTGATCATTCTCAGTCTCTTCGGGTTGCCCTTTGCCGGCTTCGGCTTGTTCTTCGCCGTTGTCTCCGCGCAGAAGCAGCCGCCGCCCCCCAATGCGTGGTTCGGCGTTGCCTTCGGCCTGTTCTTCGCCTGCATCGGCTTCGGATTGATGGCGGCCGCCATCTACGGCTACAAGAAAGCCAACCAGCAGGCCGACCTGGCGGATGCGAACCCCGATACTCCGTGGCTGTGGAAGCCGGACTGGGCGGCTCGCCGCGCCGACGGCCTCAGCCCCAAGGTGAACATCGCCACCTGGGTTTTTGCGGCCATCTGCGACGCCATCGGGTTCTCGCTGGCGGCTGCCGTGCTGCCGAAGTTGCTGGCTCAAGGCGACCTGAAAGCGCTGCTGGTCGTCATTTTTCCCGTGGCCGGCGTGCTCGTTACCGCCTTCGCGATCCGCGGCACCTTGCGCACGCTGCGCTACGGCCAGACCACTTTCTGCTTCGATGTGCCCACGTTTTCTCCCGGCGCGCGGCTGAAGGGAGCGATTCGCCTCAAGCCGGTCTCCGACCTGCCGCACGGCTTCGATCTCACGCTCTCCTGCAAGAGACGGATCGTCACCGGGAGCGGCAAGAACCAGAGCGTGCAGGAACTGGTGCTGTGGCAGGAGAGCAAGAACGTCGCCGGCGACTTTGTGACGCGCGATCCGGAAAATGCCAACGTGCCGGTGGACTTCGCCATTCCCGCCGAAGCGTACGAGACCGACGAGGACAATACCAACGATCGCGTGTACTGGGAGCTGCGCGCCCAGGCCGACGTGCCCGGCGTCGATTTCGACGACAAGTACCAGGTGCCGGTGTTCCGCAGCGGCGCTGCCGGAGGCCAGGCACCGGGGCCCGAAGCCGGCGCGGTGGAGGAGCCCGCGGTTAGCGCTCCCGCGGAGACCCACATCGTCTACAGCGACGATGGCACCGGCCCCAGTTTTTACTTCCCGCCGTTGCGCAACCACACGCAGGCGGTCGGCGTGGTGCTGTTCGCGGCGGTGTGGAGCGTCATCGTGTACTTCTTGTGGAACGACGCGCGGGCGCCATGGTTTTTCCGCGTCATCTTCTCTCTCGCCGAGGTACTGGTCGGGTACCTGCTGCTCAGCGTGGTCTTCGGCAGCGCGCTGCTGCGGGTTCGCAACGGCGCGCTGGAAGTCCGCAATTCGATTCTCGGGCTCGGCAGCGTGCGCACGATTCCTTTCGGCGACGTGGCCGTGCTCGCTCCGCTGAGCCAGGGACAGGCGGGCACCTCGGGACGCATGCTGTGCGGAATCGTGCTGGAGCGCAGCGACGGCAAGAAGATCAACGTCGCGGCCAGTTCGTTGAGCGAGCAGGAGGTGCGCTGGGTGGTGGCGACCCTGGAGCGCGCCATGGGGCGGAAGCAGGATACCCGAGTTCAGTTCTCGTCCATGTACGGGCCGCCGCCGCAGCACGGCAGTTGGACCGGCACGGCTGCTGCACCCGCGCGACTGCCGGGGTCGGTGCCGGTTACGCGCAAGACCCAGCGCAAGTTCGCCGTGGTCGGCTTCCTGCTGTGGCTGGTGTTCACCATCCCGTTCTTTCGCACCTTTTTCCGCGTGGTGTCGTCGCCGTCCAAAAGCGCCGCGTCGTCGCGTAGCAGTCTCGGCACTTCGTCAGCGCAGCGGCAGGCGGAAGAATTGCTGGAGCGGAGCGTGCGGCACGACGAGCGTGCGCTGGATCAGTTTGAGCGGCAAATCAGCGGATGGACCGGGACCGTTCAACTCACCGACAGCATGAAGAAGCTGGAGTGGCGCTCGCGCTTCTCGCGCGACCTGCGCGTCCGCCAGGCGAACGCCGACCTCAACCTGGCGGTGCAGGGGTTGCGCCGCGACCAGGAGACGGTGGACCAATTGATGAAGCGGGCGCAGGAACCTGGCTCCCGCAACTGGGCTTATTACTACCTCGGCATGGAGGGCGGCCGTGGCGTCGATTCCGAGCGGATCTTCGCATTTCTCAGCGACCGCGCCCTGCACGATGACGACGCCACGGCGCGCCAGTGGGCGGTGGAGGGCCTGCGCTTCTTCAAAACCGACGAGGCGCTGGAGGTGCTGTACCAGTCGTTTACCACCGACCCGAGCTTCGCGGTGCGCGACCGCGCCGGGTGCAACGTCTCCGATTGCGGCATCTTCACCCGCGCGCAAAGGATGCGGTTTGTGCCCAAGCTGATTGAATTGTCCGCCGATCCTACGCTTCAGCCGCAGATGCGCTCGTGGGTGTTCATGGCGCTGGGCGAGGTTACCAACGCGCCGGTACCGGCCAACACGGAGGCGTGGCGGTCGTGGTATCAGCAGCACGGCGCGGAGAAGGAGCGCGAGTTCGCGGCGCTGCCCTGGTACCAGGTGCGCGGCGATGAGTGAGCCGGCGCAGTGCCGGGCTAGCCGCCCTGGGCGATGTTGGCGGTAATCAAGCCCACCTTGTCCACGCCGGCGGCGTGGGCCCTGTCAATCACCTGGGCAATGTCGGTCCAGGGCAGGTCATTGTCGGCTTTCACGAACAGGACCTTCTCTGCCCGCATTTTGAAGATGTCCAGCAGGCGCGGCTGCAGATCCTGCAGGTTGACGCTCTCCTCGTTGATCTTGATCTGCGGCTCTCCCGCCGGGCCCTTGAGGACCTGAATCACGACGGTGCGGTCGCTGGGCGTGGTCTTCTGATTGGGCGGCGGCGGCAGGGGGATGGTGGCGCTTTCGCCCTTGGGCGTGAGCGGGGTGATGATCATGAAGATGACCAGCAGGGTGAGCAGGACGTCGATGAGGGGAGTGACATTCATGTCGGCCGCCGGCCCGCCGGGGCCGTTGCCCATGGACATTGCCATCGGAGCACCTCCTGCGCTCCTCCGCTGTGCATGGGGCGGGTCTCCGGAGGACGCGCACGCCGTCCAGTATATCGCAAAACGATATTCAAATATCGCAAAACGATGTTCTGGAAGGCGGCCTCGCCCTCCGGCGCCCTCGCGGCGGGCCCTGGGCGACGTGAGCGTGTCTACAGCGACGGATTCATGTTCAGGTTCTTCACCAGGAAGGCCCACTTGTCGGCGGCCTCCTCGATCTGCTTGGTGGTGGGCTTGCCGGCGCCGTGGCCGGCGCGCGTCTCGATGCGGATCAGCACCGGCGCGCTGCCCTCCTGGTCCGACTGCAGCTTGGCGGTGAACTTGAAGGAGTGCACCGGCACCACGCGGTCGTCGTGATCGGCGGTGGTCACCAGCGTCGGCGGATACTTCGCCGGCTTGAGGTTGGCGTAGGGCGAGTACTTGTAGATGGCCGCGAACTCGTCCTTGTTCTTGTCGGGCGAGCCGTAGTCGCTCTCCCAGGCCCAGCCGATGGTGAACTTGTTGAAGCGCAGCATGTCCATGACGCCGACGGCGGGCAGCGCCGCGCCGTAGAGATCGGGACGCTGCACCAGGCAGGCGCCGACCAGCAGGCCGCCGTTGGAACCGCCGCCGATCGCCAGCTTGGGCGTGGAGGTGTACTTGTTGGCGATGAGGTATTCGGCGGCAGCGATGAAGTCGTCGAAGACGTTCTGCTTGTGCAGCTTCATGCCGGCCTCGTGCCAGGCCTTGCCGTACTCGCCGCCGCCGCGCAGGTTGGCCACGGCGTAGATGCCGCCCATCTCCATCCACACCAGGTTGGCGCTGGAGAACGCCGGGGTCAGCGAGATGTTGAAGCCTCCGTAGCCGTACAGGTAGGTGGGGTTCTGCCCGTTCAGCTTGAGGCCCTTCTTGTAAGAAATGAACATGGGCACGCGGGTGCCGTCCTTGCTTTTGAAGAAGACCTGGCGGGTTTCGAAGTCGGCGGGATTGAAGCTGACCTTGGGCTGGCGGAAGACGGTGGCCTTGCCCTGCGCCATGTCGTAGCGGTAGACGGTGATCGGCGTGGCGAAGCTGAAGTACTCGAAGAACGTTTCCGTGTCGCTGCGCTTGCCGCCGAAGCCACTCACCGTGCCCACGCCCGGCAGCGGCAGCTCGCGCAGCGGCTTGCCGTGAATGTCGAAAATCTTCACCAGCGAATGCGCATCGTGCAGGTAGGCGGCGACGAACTGGTTGTTGATGACGCTGACGCCCTCGAGCGCGTCCTTCGTCTGCGGGATGATTGTCTTCCAGTTCGCCTTCTCGGGATGGGCGGTGTCGATGGCGATGACGCGGTAGAAGGGCGCGTCGTTGTCGGTGCGGAACCAGAATACCGGGCCGTCGTTGTCGAGGAAGGAGTACTCGGCGTCGAAGTTGTCGAGCAGCTTGACCACCGGCGCGCCGGGCTGTGTCAGGTCCTTGAAGTAGACCCGGTTGCGCGGGTCGGTGCCCTGGGTGACGTAGATGATCAGATAGCGGCCGTCGTCGGTGACCTGGCCGCCGAAGCCCCAGTCCTTGTTCTCCTTACTTTCGTAGACCAGCGCGTCCTGCGACTGCGGCGTGCCCAGCTTGTGGAAGTAGAGCTTCTGGTAATAGTTGGCGCCGGAGAGCGCGGTGCCCTCCTTCGGCGCGTCGTAAGCGGAGTAGTAGAAGCCGCTGCCGTCGTGCGTCCACGAGGCGTTGGAAAACTTCGACCACTGGATATGGTCGGGCAGGTCCTGCCCGGTGGCGACATCGCGCACCTTCCACTCTTCCCAGTCGGAGCCGGCGGTCTGGATGGCGTAGGCCAGCAGCTTGCCGTCATCGGTGATGGCGTGCGGCCCGAGCGCCACGGTGCCGTCCTTGGAGAGGGTGTTGGGATCGAGCAGGACGCGCGGGCTGCCGTCGAGCGAATCGAGGACGTAGAGCACAGCCTGGTTCTGCAAGCCGTCGTTCTTGGTGTAGAAGTAGCGGCTGCCGTGTTTAACGGGCGCGTTATAGCGCTCGTAGTTCCACACCTGCTCCAGGCGCTTCTTGATGGATTCGCGCTGCGGAATGGTCTCCAGGTAACCGAAGGTGACCTTGTTTTCCTCCTCGACCCACTGCTTGACCTGGGGAGAGTTGAGGTCCTCCATCCAGCGGTAAGGATCGGCGACCTTGGTGCCGAAGTAGTCGTCGAAGTGCTCGACGGTCTTGACCTGGGGATACTCGAGCTTGGGGGCGGCGGAAGTGTGGTTTTGGGCGAGGACGGACAAGCTGACTCCTGCAAGCAAGATGGCGCACAGCATGGCGCGAACAGGCATAAGTCGTCTCCTGGGACGAACGAAAAGAAGAACGGAGTAACGGCTGATTTTACGCTGAAACCCGAGTGCGTAGGTGTGGGCGCGGGCCTTCGACCCGCGCGACCGGGTTCGAGACCCGGTCCACTCAACTTGCGGGCGCCCGCCGGCGAGGAAGGAGAGCCGAGGAACCCAGCCGTCGGACGCCCGTGTCGCGCGCTCTGCCGCGCGGGTCCTCCGCCTGGCCACCCGGCGCGAGACGGAGGCACATGCCGATGGTTTCTATGCCGTGCCTTGCGGCGACAGCTCCTCAATACTCAGCTTGCGGTGGTGCGCCGTGGTCACACCCCGTTCGATGAGCGATTGCAGCCGCACCAGGTCTTCATCGATTACCTGCTTGGGGTCGGCGTGCAGCAGTTCGGAGAGGAACTGCCCCAGCGCGCCGCCCGGCGGCATGTAATTAGCCTGGAGTTGGATGCGGGTGACGCCGTCCTCCATCTTCTGGAAGTGCACGATGCCGGAGTTGCGCACCGTGGAGCCGGGCAGGCTGGCCCACTCGATCAGCGAGTTGGGAACGAGGCGAACGATCTGCGATTCCCAGCTCAGGGTGACGCCGGCGGGGCCGACGACGGTCCAGCGATAGCGCCCCTCGCCCACCTTCCGCACCTGCTGCACGTGGTTCATGATGCGGGGGAATTTCTCCGGATTGGCAAGGATGGAGAACACCTTCTCGATGGGCGCGTGCAGCAGCGCGGTTTTCTGCAGAGTGAAGCCGGGGGCGGTGCGCTGCAAGCCGGTGACTTCGCCGAGCGGGCGGTTGATGGCGGTGCGCGCTACCAGCGAGCCGCCGGCAAAGGCGCAGAGCAGGCCGGCGAAGTCGCGGCGCTGCAGGCCGTAGAGCGCGATGGCGGCGCCCGCGGTGCCGAGAGCGAAGCGCGTCGAAGGCGTCCAGCGATCGCGCAGCAGTTCGAATTCGTTGGCCGGAACGCGGTGGCGGCCCTGCAGATTCTGCACGTGATTGGCGCGATTGTAGGCGGCGATGCGGTTTTCGACGCTCACCACGCCGGGAATGCAGCGGATGGCCAGCATCAGGCGCGGCATTTCGTGAATCAGGGCCACGCCGGTGAGGGTGATCCGGCCCTGCTCGGCGCGCACTTCGACCGAGCCGGGATGAGTCAGCAGGCGTCCCAGGCGCGTGCGCACCCGCTCCACGAGGATTTCGTCGGGAATGGCGCGGGGAACCATCACGCCGACGGCCTGGCACAGTGCGCCCTGGACGCGGTTGGCGAAGTCGCGCACGCCGCGGTCGAAAGTGCGCTCGGAATCGCGCAGCAGATGGAAAGTCTTGTCGCGGGCGAGAGTGCGGCGGCGCCGCCCGCGCTCGGGATCGAAGAAGTACATGGCGTTGATGCCGGCGAAGGCGCCGGCGGCGAGAGCAAGTCCGGGCAGGAATTTCGCTTTCAGGTCGCAGCAGGCGGGCATGGAGGCCTCCTTAGGAAACCGCCGAAGCAAGCCCAACCTAACACCGCGTCAAGAGCGCGTCGGTGACGCGCGACGCAGCGCAGAGAGGAGGAGGACCGAAATGAAACAGCGGTCGGCCGTCGGCCAAAGCAAAAGAGCTGTCCCGATGGCGGGACAGCTCTTTTCGGGAGCAGGAGACGACTAACGGCGAGGCGAAGAGCCGCTGGTGGAGCCGCTCTCCTGGCCGGGGGCGTTGCCGCTGAATTGCAGCTGCGTGCCGTCCTTCAGGCGAATGCCGCTCAGCATCTGCTTGCCGTTGTCCTTGTTCTGGAGAATGGTGTTGGTGAAGGGACGATCGTTGGTGTTCTTGACCGTCGCATCGGCAGAAGTAAGCGTCTTCTTGCCCGACTTGATGTCAACCTTCACGTTCGAACCGCTTCCTTGCCAGGCGAAAGTGTAGTTGCCCGGCTTCAGCGTCGTGTTGTTGATGGTCACGGTCTCGGGAACATAGACCTTGGCGCTGTTGTTGTCGGCAGCCAGAGCGAACGGCGCCAGCAGCACCAGCATCAGCGTGGAAAGCAGCAAACCCTGAAACTTTCTCATAGAGCCCTCTCCTTCGAAGGAATCGATGAATGTGACAGCCGGCCGGAGTGCCGGCTGATATCTCGTATACGGATATATTCTTAGACGCTGGTGAAGAGGGTTAAGTTCCAAGAATCGGGCAGCAAGTTACAATAGCTGCTTACTTTTACTTTTCTTTACAACCACCAATGAGCACCGACCAAAACCAGCTGTGGATCACGCTTTCCGGGCTGCCGCTGCGCATCGCCCTGGAATGGCCCTACAAGAAATCCGTCAGCGGAGCGGACTTCTACGTCCTGCACGCGACCTTAACCCTGGAGGACTCGGGCGGCCTGCAGGCGACGGCGGCCGTGCAGCTGACGTTGACCGTCGCCGAGGTGCTGCCCTCGCTGGAGCCGCGCGATTCCGAGGCGCCCACCATCAACACCCTGCGCAAGGCGGTGGACGCCAAGGATCTCGAGTTCATGAAGAATCCCAAACGCGTGCCGGTGCCCTTCAACACGCGGCGCTGGAACCTGAAGCGGCAGCGCTGGGACTTCGGCGTGGCCGACGAGGCGACGGTCAGCCGCTTTCTGCTGCGCAACCTGTACTGGCAGAGCAAAGCGGGCGTGACGCGATTCCACGTCCTCAATGCGGTGGACGCGCAGTATCTGGACACAGCTGGCGAAGGAATGCTGGCGGCGGCCAAGAAGTTGGCGGATGAGGGAATGATTCGTCTTGAGGGCGAGTATGCGATGGCCACTCCGGCGCTCATCGCGCGGCGGGACGAATTCGAACGCGATCGGCGGGCGGCGCAGGAGGCACTGGAGAAGAAGCACGCCTTCGAGCGCGGCTAGCGATGACGACGGGAACAAAATATTGGCTGCTCCGATGGCCTGTATTCAACTTCGCGGTCGGGGTGGTGGGTACGGCTTCGGTTGCCCTGCTGGAACTTGCTCCGGTGCGCGGCCTGGCTCCGGGAGAAGACAAGGTTGAACCGCTTGCGTTGCTCGGCGGGATACTTCTATTCGGCTTTTTGGCCAATATCGGCTACCGGATCATGTCCTCGAATGCCGAGTTTGAAGCTGCCGGATGCCCGGATGCAATGTCCGTGCGCCAACGCGGCTACAGGCGCGCCTTGAAACTGTGGTGCGCGGCGGCAACGCTGCCGGCATGGCTGGGTCTGCGGTGGTGGGTCATGCGGCATTCAGGTTAAATGCGCAGTAGTTTGGGGGCTTGCGTTCGGTCTACGGGCATAGTAGTCATATGACTATGGCATCCGCCCCGGGCCAGAATTCCCCCGCACGCTCCTCCGCCGAGCGCATCCTGTTGTCCGCCAAGCACCTGTTCGCCACCCGCGGCTACGAGAACACCAGCACCGTGGCCATCGCGCGCGGCGCCGGCACCAGCGAATCGCAACTGATGAAGCACTTCGGCAGCAAGGAAGGCCTGCTGGAGGCGATCTTCGACACCGGCTGGGCGGCGCTGGCGGAGCGGGTGGCGCACGTGCGCGAGATGCCGGCGCCCGATCAGAAGCTGCGCGCGTTGCTGGAGATCACCCTGGTCGCCATGGACAATGATCCCGACCTGCGCCAGTTGCTGCTGCTGGAAGGCCGTCGCATCCGCAAGGAAGGCAACATGGTCATGATGACCAAAGGCTTCCTGGGATTCGTCAGCCTGCTGGACGAGGTGTTGAAGGAGATGCGCGCCGCCGGGCAGATGCGGCCGCAGGTGAATCCGGTGGCCGCGCGCTCGGCCATCATGGGGATGTTCGAGGGCATGATGCGCGACCAACTGCTGGCCAAGCGCGGCGGATTTCCGGCGCAGTTCGACTCCGGCGACCTGCGGCGCATCTTCGACAGCTTTATTGCGGCGCTGAAGTGACTTTCGACAGCGCGATCGAACGCCAACCGGTATTCCAGTATGTCAGTACATCGGTACCTCGAGGTCAAAACAGCCGTCGAGTCGAGATACTGAAATACTGAGATACTGAAATACCGGTTTTCCGCTTACTTCGCCACTTCCTGCATTTTCTTCAGCGCCGCGAAGACTTCTTCGTTGTCGGGGATGTCGCCCAGTTCGTAGACCCGGGTGTAGACGATCTCGCCCTGCTTGTTGATGACGAAGACGGCGCGCTCGTTGATGCCGGCCAGCGGATCCTGCGAGCGGAAGATGCCGTACGTGCCGGCAACGCCGCCGTGCGGGTAGAAGTCGCTGCCGATGGGATAGGAGAGCATCCCGGTCTCGTACTTCTGCCAGGCCACGTGGCTGAAGACGGAGTCACAACTCATGCCCACGACCTGGGCATCGAGCTCGGCGAAGCGCGCCAAATCGCGCTGGTACGCCGAGGTCTGCTCCAGTCAAACCGGGGTCCAGTTGAGCGGATGGAAGGCCAACACCACGTTCTTCTTGCCGCGCAGGTCGCTGAGCTTGAAGCGGTGCTTTTCATCGCCGGTACAGGCCGGCACCTCGAAATCGGGGGCGCGGTCGCCCGGCTGGAGCGCTGGCATGAGGGGCCTCCGTATGAATCCATGAATGCAGTCGAAAATTGTAAATGGGGCACACCAGCCGGGCAAGTCGCCGGTGACGAAATCCCCCCGGCCCGCAATTGAACGAAAGGATTCCGCTTTGTCTCGAAGACAGTGCAAATCCGCTCGCCGGGAACTACCATCGAAAAGAAGCACACGGCGGCGGAAAACATCGAGGGAAACGGCTGGCATCTCACAGGGGTTGGCAGAGGAGGTTGCGGCATGTTCGGGTTCAGACGCTATAACTACGATCATTTCAGCAAGGACGTCCTGCTCAAGGACGTGGCGAAATCGAAGATGGGCGGCGGGCCGGAGCCGGGGGAACGCGCCCCTGATTTCGAGGGCCGCACCCTCGAGGGCGACAAGGT
>DASUBK010000140.1:0-3150 GCA_035763305.1 Terriglobales bacterium
AAGCACGTGCTGACGCCGTCGCTGGCGCTGACCAGCTTTGCCGCCACCACGCCGCCGTCGTGGCGCCTCGCCTACTGGGACGAGAACCTGCTGGACGGGCCGCCGCCCGGAGTGTGGCGTGGGTCTTTGACCCGTGGGGGCGCGTGGCTGAAACACGGGTCAGAGACCCGTGCCCCACAATGCGAGACACTCCCTGAGGTGGTGGGCATCACGGTTCACCTAACCTTCGCGCGCCGCGCATTCGCGCTGGCGGACTGGTATCGCGCCCGCGGGTCGAAAGTCGTTCTCGGCGGGCTGCACGTGTTGTCGTGCCCGGAAGAGTGCGCGCCGCATGCCGATGCGCTGGCGCTGGGCGACGGGGTGCAGTTGTGGCCGCGAATCCTGCGCGATGTGGAGAATGGATGCCTGCAGCCGCGCTACGAGGTCGGCTACGAAAACGAGTACGCTGACGATCCGCTGCCTCGCCGGGCGCTGCTGCCGAGGCACGGCTTTTTGACTTCGGCCAGCTTGATCGCGACTCGCGGTTGCCACAACCGCTGCGGCTTCTGCTATCTCGCCACCGACGGCCTGCGCATGCCCTACCGCATGCGGCGAGCGCAGCACGTCGCCGAGGAGTTCGCGGCCAGCGGCGAGCCTTACGCCGTATTCATCGACAACAACCTGGGCTCGCGCAAGGACTACCTGCGCGAATTGTGCCGCGCGCTGCGGCCGCTGGAGAAGATCTGGAGCGCGGCGGTCACCATCGACGTGACCGACGATCCCTCGCTGGTGCGCGCCATGGCGCTGGCCGGCTGCACCGGCGTGTTCATCGGCTTCGAATCGTTGAGCGACGAGAACCTGGCGGCGGCGCACAAGAAGACGCCGCGCACCGCCGATTACGCCCGCCGCGTGCGCATCCTGCACGACAACGGCATCCAGGTCAACGGCTCGTTCGTGCTCGGCTTCGACCACGACCGCAAGGACGTCTTCGCGCGCACGGCGGAATGGATCGAGGAGAATCGGCTGGAGTGCGCCACTTTCCACATCCTGACGCCCTACCCCGCGACGCCGCTGTTCCGGCAGATGGAGAGCGAGGGCCGGCTGCTGCACCGCGATTGGTCGTTGTACGACACGTCGCACGCGGTTTTCCGCCCGCGGCACATGACGCCGGAGGAACTGGAGCAGGGCTATGCCTGGATTTACCGCCGGCTGTTCTCGCACGCCTCCATCTGGCGCCGCCGGCCGGACGACTGGCGGGCGGTGGCGCCGTACCTGGCGATGTCCTACCTGTACAAGCGCTCCAACCGCTTCTGGCACCTGCTGATCCAGCATCACCTGGTGCACGCGGTGTGGAGCCCGCTGGTGGAGATGACGCGTGCGCGGCACGTCAAGTTTCGCGCGCGTCTGGAGAGGCAGGAGGCGGTGGTGGCGTCTTCGCTGGTTTCTGCCGGCGTTTGAAGACGACGGTTCCGCGATGGTGCGCGCGAGGTCGCGCGCGGTCCCAACCCCAAAGAAATCCCGGCCGAGGGCGGCCGGGGTACAACATCCAGCTGAACGCCGAGAGCTGCCTTAGTGCATGTCGAACTGCTCCTGGTGGAGCAGCGCGTCGCTCTTCACGATCACCGTCTTGCCGGTGAGTTCCTCGTAGTCGGAGAGCCAGCGGCCGTTGTTTTCCTTCAGTTCCTTGGCGACCTCGGGGTTGACGCGCAGCATGACGTCGCGTCCCTCGAGGTGGCGCGCCATCTTCTTCATCTCGGTGAAGATCTCGTTGCACACCGTCTCCACCGACTTCACCAGCCCGGTGCCGGTGCAGTAGGGGCAGGGATTGCCGAGGGTGCGCTCGAGCGAGTGCTTGACCCGCTTGCGGGTAATGGCCACCAGGCCGAAATCGTTGAACTGCAGCACCTTCGAGGGCGAGCGGTCGGAGCGCAGCGCGTCTTCCAGCGCCGCCATGACTTTCTGCCGGTTGCGGCGCTCGTCCATGTCGATAAAGTCGATGATGATGATGCCGCCCAGATCGCGCAGGCGAATCTGGCGCACGATTTCCTTGATGGCGTCGACGTTGGTTTTGACGATGGTGTCTTCGAGGCGCTGCGTCTTGCCGACGTACTTGCCGGTGTTGACGTCGATGGCCACCAGCGCCTCGGTCTGGTTGATGACGATGTAGCCGCCGCTCTTGAGCCAGACCTTGGACTTGAGCGCCTTGTTGATCTCCTCCTGGATGCCGAACTGCTCGAACAGCGGCGTCTCCTTGGTGTAGAGCTTCACGCGCCGCACCAGGTTAGGCTGGAAGCGGTTGACGAAGCGCAGCACGCGTTCGTACTCCTGCTCGGTGTCCACCCAGATGGCGGCGAAGTCCTCGGTGACCAGGTCGCGCAGGATGCGCTCCACCAGGTTGAGGTCGTGGTAGATCAGCGCCGGGGGCTTGCTGTTGTCGGCGCGGTTCTTGATCTCGTTCCACAGGTTCTTGAGGAAACGAATGTCGTTGCGCAGTTCGTTCTCCTCGACGTTCTCCGCGGCGGTGCGCACGATGAAGCCGCCGTGGCCGTTCTCGCGCTCGCTGGTCACGATGCGCTTCAAGCGCTGGCGCTCCTCGTCGGAGGCGATCTTGCGCGACACGCCGATGTGGTTGACGGTCGGCATGTACACCAGGAAGCGGCCGGGCAGGGCGATGTGGCTGGTGATGCGCGCGCCCTTCTTGCCGATGGGTTCCTTGGCGATCTGCACCAGCACTTCCTGGCCTTCCTTGAGCACGTCGGAGATCAGGACGTGGGGACGGGCTTCGACGCGGCGCATGCGGCGTCCTCCGCGGCGGCCGCGCTGCCCACGCCGATCGAATTGCGGGCGCTGCTGGGAGCGCTGCTGGTAGGCGGCGGTACCGGCGGGAGCGCGCAATTCGGCGCGACCCGAAGATTCCTCCTCTTCGAATTCGCCTTCGACGTCTTCGCCCTCGTACACGTCGGCGCTGCTGCCGGCGGCGGACTCGTCGATCTCGTGTTCCTCCACCGTCTCCGTCAGCATTTCGCCGGCGACCGCATCGGAGTCGGAGCCATGGGCCTCAGCGGGCTCCAGCGTTTCCTCTTCCAGTTCTTCGAAATCGCTATCCTCGTCGGCGAACTGGTCGGCATACGCGGGAAGATCGGTTTCTTCTTCGTCGATCTCCTCTTCCTC
>DASUBK010000141.1:0-3549 GCA_035763305.1 Terriglobales bacterium
GAAGAGCTGGGCTCGCAGCGGGTGGCGGGCAAGCCGGTCAGCACCATCATCTGGACCACGACGCCGTGGACGCTGCCGGCATCGCTGGCGGTGGCGTTTCATCCCGACGAGACCTACGTCGGGATGGAAGCGGGCGGGGAAATCTACATCGTGGCGGAAAAGCTGGCGGGGGTTACGGCGGAGAAAGCTGGCTTCAAGGATTCGCGCATCGTGGCGAGGTTCCCCGGCCGCAAGCTGGAGCACGCCTGGTTTTACCACCCGTTCTTGCCGTGGCCGGAGCGCAAGGGGCTGGGCGTGCTGGCCGACTACGTCACCATGGACCAGGGCACGGGCGCGGTGCACACCGCTCCCTCGCACGGCGCCGACGACTTCTACACCGGCGTGAAGTACAAGCTCGACCAGACGTGCAACATCGATTCCGCCGGACGGTTCATCCAGGGCATGCCGGAATACCAGGGCAAAACGGTGTTCCAGGCCAATCCGGAGATCGTGGAAGTGCTGAAGCAGCGCGGCGTGCTGATGCACGACGAGAAGATCACGCACTCCTATCCGCACTGCTGGCGCTGCCACAACCCGGTGATCTTCCGCGCCACCGAGCAGTGGTTCATCTCCATGGAAGCGCCGATGGGCGGAAGCACCTTCCGCCAGCGCCTGCTGGAAGAAGCCGCCAAGGTGAAATGGGACCCGGCCTGGGGCGAGACGCGCATGGCGAACATGCTGGCCACCCGTCCCGACTGGTGCATCTCGCGGCAGCGGGTGTGGGGCGTGCCCATCGCGGTGTTCTTCTGCGAAGGCTGCAATTCGCAACTGAAGACCAAGGCGGCGCACCAGGCGGTGGTGGACCTGTTCGCGCGCGAAGGCGCCGACGCCTGGTACAAGCACGACGCGGCGCAAATCCTGCCCGCGGGAACGCAGTGCCCCGACTGCAAGGGCGCGAAGTTCCGCAAGGAGATGGACATCCTCGATGTCTGGTTCGAGGCCGGCTCCAGCAACCTGGTCGTCCTCGGTCATCAGCCGGACCTGCCGTGGCCCTCGGACATGTACCTGGAAGGCGGGGACCAATATCGCGGCTGGTTCCAGGCGTCGCTGTTGTGCGCCGTGGGCACGCGCAACGGCAGCCCGTATCGCGAGGTGCTGACGCCCGGCTGGACGCTGGACGAGCAGGGCCGCGCCCAGCACAAGTCGCTGGGCAACGACGTGGACCCGGTGGATATCGCCAAGCGCCTGGGCGGCGAGGTGGTGCGCCTGTGGGTCGCGTCGGTGGATTTCCGCGAGGACGTGGTCGGCTCGGAAAACCTGATGCAGCGGGTGGCGGAGAACTACCGCAAGGTGCGCAACACCTTCCGCTTCCTGCTCAGCAACCTGGGCGACTTCGATCCGCAGAAGGATGCGGTGCCCTTCGAGCAGATGCAGGCGCTGGACCGGTATGCCATGCTGCGGCTCTCCGACGTGATCACGTCGGTGCGGCAATGGTACGGCGAGTACCAGTTCCACAAGGTCTACCACGCGCTGCAGGACTACTGCGTGATCGACCTCAGCGCGGTATATCTCGACATCTTGAAGGACCGGCTGTACACCGCGGGACGAACGTCGCGACCGCGGCGCTCGGCGCAGACCGCCATCTGCTTCATCGCCGAGGCGCTGGTGCGGCTGGTGGCCCCGATCATGAGCTTCACCGCCGACGAAATCTGGCCGTACCTGCCCGCCCGGCCGGGCCGGCCGGAGAGCGTGCACCTGGCGGAGTTCCCTGCCGTGGCCGGCTTCTTCCGCCCGGACGCGCCGGAGGTGCAGAAGCTGCGCGCCGACTTCGACGGGCTGATGAAAATCAGGGACGAAGTGCTCAAATCCCTGGAACAGGCGCGCCAGGACAAGGCCATCGGCAGCGGCCTGGAAGCAAAAGTGACCATCACCGCCCCAGCGTCATCTTATGAACTGCTGGAGAAGTACCGCGCGGACCTGCGGGCGCTGTTTATCGTGTCGGCGGTCGAACTGCAACGCGGCGGGGACGGCAACGGGAGCAGCGGAATTAAGGTTGAAATCGGCAAGGCTCCCGGCCAAAAATGTGAAAGATGCTGGAATTATTCGCTGCATGTGGGCGAAGATTCGAAGTACCCTACGGTATGCGAGCGCTGTAGCGCCGTGCTGAGGGAGCTGGAGTAACCTGTTGACGAACCAGGAACATGCGATGCGGAAGTACCACTTCCTCATCGCCCTCATCGTGGTGGTGGCCGACCGCGCGTCCAAGTGGCTGGTGGCGCGCAGCATTCCCCTGCATGACAGCGTGAACGTGCTGCCCGGCGTCCTGCGCCTGACCCACGTGCAGAACAGCGGCGCGGCCTTCGGGCTGTTCGCGGAGTCTCCCTCGGAGTGGAAGGTCGCCCTGCTGATCCTGTTCTCCATGCTGGCGCTGGTGGTGGTGTCGGCGCTGCTGTGGAAGAACAGCCACCGCATGACCACGACCGGGGTAGGGCTGGCGCTGATTCTCGGCGGCGCCCTGGGAAATTTGTGGGACCGGCTGCTCAGCGGCCACGTGGTCGACTTCTTCGACTTCTACCTGGGCTCGTATCACTGGCCGGCGTTCAATATCGCGGACAGCGCCATCGTGGTGGGCGCGCTCCTGCTGGTATCGGAGATATTGTTCGCCAATTCCCCTACCGAGCAAAACGCGACGATTGAGCAGTAGCTGTCGGCCATCGGCTGTCGGCTCTGCGTCTGCGCCTTCTCTCTCACTCTTGGTTGCACTTCCCTCTTCGTACGACCGGGTTCACACGAAGGGCACGAAGGGCAAAGGTTAACAATCTTGTTGGCGACACCTCCCACCACCGAACCCCGGTAGCCGATGGCCGAAAGCCGACCGCCTTGCCTGCCCTCTGCCGCGGGTGTATAACTGCGCCCGCTCACTTCGTCAGGGCGCGTGGGGCGCCCGACCGAGATCCGACCCATTGCGGCCGAACTCCCGGCAAATGCCACTTCGTTCCGACTTCCGTACGGAGGTGGGGCATGACCGAGCGGGAACTGGCCAACCGCGTCGTTGACCTGGTGGACGAGACCGCCTACCAGCAACACGCCGCGCGGGTGACCGTTGTCCGGCTGGGCATCGGCAGCCGGCGCAAATTCGACCTTCCAACCCTGACCGAGGAATTCCAGCGCGTGTCGCGCGGCACCGTGGCCGAAGGCGCGCGATTGGATGTCCACGTCCTGACCCAGCACCGGCGCTGCCGCGCCTGCGGTTTCGAGTTCGACACCGTCGCCGGCGAGGAGTGCCCGGAATGCGGCGCGCCGCGCACCCGTCCCATTGGGGGCGAGGAACTCCGCATCGAGCAGATCGAGTGGCTGCAGTCTTAATTCGCCCGGCCTAATTCGCTAGATAGGAGCGTGAACCATGGCAACGGTGCGAGCCCCGGCGGTAATCCACGAGGAACTGAACCCCTTCCACATCGCCATGCAGCAGTTCGACGAAGCGGCGGAGAAGATGAAGCTCGAGCCGCAACTGCGGGAGGCGCTGCGCCGGCCGCGCCGCGCCCTGACGCTTTCCCTGCCGGTCAAGAT
>DASUBK010000142.1:0-2317 GCA_035763305.1 Terriglobales bacterium
ACTACGACCTGGCCACGCCCTTCCTCGGCGCCAACTACACCATGGACCACCTCGACCTGCTGCCCCAGTTCCGCAAGAACATCTCCTACGCGACCTACTACTCCGGGCACATGGTCTACCTCGACCAGAAATCGCACGATAAGATGAAGCAGGACTACGAAAACTTCATCGACCAGACCATGCCGAAGTAGTTGTCGGTTCTCGGTTATTGGAGCGCACGCGCCCTCGCGTGCGCTTTTTCTGTTGCTGAAGTCTGGTAGGCCCCGGCGCCCCCGCCGGGGCCTCCCTTTGGTGTCACGCGAATTTCATGGCCGCGGGCGCCTTCGCCCGCGGCATCTTCTGTCGGAGCGCTCGCGTCCTCGCGTTGTTTTCTTTTTTGCTGCGCATGCGCCGTCGCGGGCGGAACCTCCTTCCCGCGCAACTCCTACCCGCTCCACAACTCCCTCTCCAGCGCCCTCTCGAACTCCTCGCGCACATGGACCGGCTCGCCGTGCGACACGATCACTCGCTCGAACGGCAACTCCAGCATCTCCCGCAGCGCCGCCAGCGCCCGCTCGCGGTGCGGAGTCGCCCACACCCGCAGTTCCCCCTCGGGCGCGGTCAGCGCATCCGCGAACACCAGCGTGCGCTGCTCCGGCAGCCACAGCGGCGTCTCGTTGCGGCCGCGGCCGTCGTACAGCGCCACCACCCCTCCGGGCAAAGTGCTCCCCTCCTCCAGGAACTCCAGTTGGGTTTGCGGGATGTCCTCTGGGAAGTACAGCCGCGGCCCGAAGGAGCGGGCTCGATAACGCCGGGCAAACGCGTCGACGTCCCGGACGTGATCGGGCTTCAGCACCGCCACCACCGTCGGCGGGTGGCGATCCAGCCGCCGCCAGAACTCCGTCGCCTCCGCCGCCGGCGCCAGCGGATCGAGTACCAGCACTTCGCCGCCGGATTCCACGCAGGTGCAGGTCACCACCGGCGCCCATCCCTGCCCCGGTCTCCAGCGCGGGTGCACCATGCGCCAGATCCACAGGCCCGGCGCCACATCGTGGATGTCCACCGCGTTCATGGCGAACGATTCTGCGCCTGCGGCTTGGCCAGCGGCAAGAGCCAACGTCTACAATGTTCGCGCCGCGAGCCATGTGGCAAGGCTGGTGTGGCCCAGCCACACTGACTGCCTTGGAGCCGCCATGCACGACCAACTCTCCCGCCGCGATCTCCTGAAGGGCGCCGCTGCCGCCGCATCCTTGCACGCGCTCGACCACCTGCCGCTTCACGCATCTGCAATGCAGGCGCCAACGTCCGCCGCCGACGGCGCCATCGTCGATCTCGTCTCCACCGACGGCGTCTTCGTCCCTCCCCCCGGCGAAGGCTTCATGAAGTTCAGCTTCGACTTCCCCGAGCCCTCCGTCGCCTTCCAGAATCTCCTGCTCTCCTTCCGCTTCTTCACCTTCCAGAACTGCTACGCGCTCGACCGCTCCTCCATGACCGTCACCCCGCAACCCGACGGCCTGCACCTCCACTGCTCCGGCCTGGTCTGGGCGGGAGGCCAGCAAAAGGCGCCGGGAAACGTCGACGTGTCCATTCGCCGCCGCGATTCTTTTGTCGAGTGGGAGATTTCCGCCGCGATGGAGCAGCCGATCAAGTCGGTGACCACCATCGTGCGCGGCGTGCCGCGCGGCAAAATCGCCGCCGGCAGCGGCGACTTCGCCGACCGCAAGGACAACGAAATCCTCCTCGGCTATCCCTTCGGCGCCGGCGATCACCACATCGCGCAGGGCATCGACACTCCGCTGGCAATCGTTCAATCCGCGGAGCACGACTTCTTCTTCCTCTCCGCGCTGCTTGATTCCGTGCGCGCCGTCCGCTTCTACTTCCAACCCGGTCCCGACGGCTACCGCGTCGAGCTGGTGCACGAACTCGATGGCTGGAAGAAGAGCAACCGCGTCGCCGGCCTACGCTTCCGTGCCGGCCGCACCCGCAGCGCCGATGACGCCTTCCGCCTGCACTACGCGCACCTCGAGCAGGCTTTCCAACTGCCCGCGTGGGAGCAGCGCCCCGACGTGCCGCCCTGGTTCCGCGATATCTCGCTGGTGCTCGCCATCCACGGCATGCACTGGACCGGCTACGTCTTCAACGATTTCGCCAAGGCGCTGCACACGTTGCAGTGGACCGCAACGCAAATCCCGCCGTCGAAGGTGATGGTCTTCCTGCCCGCCTGGGACGGCCGCTACTACTGGAACTATCCCATCTACCAGCCCGACGAACGCCTCGGCGGCGAGGCTGGGTTCCGCAAGTTGCTCGACGAAGGCCACCGCATGGGCTTCCGCTTCCT
>DASUBK010000143.1:0-3364 GCA_035763305.1 Terriglobales bacterium
CGATTGGCACCTAAATTCGGGCTAGCAGTAGGATCTTAACTAAAGGTGTGGAAACCAGAAATTACGGGTTCTGGGCGCATTTGCGGAAGTGCTCAAGGATGGCCGAAGCCTGGGCGCGGTTGACCACCGCGGTCAGCGCCGCCTCGTCGGCTTCACTCACGGCCTTCACGCTGCCGAAGTGCTGCAGCAGGCGGCGGGTGGTCGAGGCGCCGACGCCGGGAATGGCCAGCAGTTCGGTGGAGCGGTCGCGCATCTCGCGGCGCTTGCGGTGGAAGGTGACGGCGAAGCGATGGGCCTCGTCGCGGATCAACTGCACCAGGTGCAGCACCGGCGAGTGATGGTCGAGCACCACCGGTTCGTCTTCCTGCCCATGCACGTAGATGATTTCCTCGCGCTTGGCGATCGAGGCCAGCGGCTGGCTGGTGATCTGCAACTCAGCCAGCGCGTCGGCGGCGGCGTGCAGCTGGCCTAGGCCGCCGTCGATCAGCACCAGGCTGGGCAACGGTTTCTTTTCTTCCTGCAGGCGCTTATAGCGGCGGGTGACCACCTCGCGCATGGAGGCGAAGTCGTCCACGCCCGCCACGTTGCGGATGATGAACTTGCGGTACTGGCTCTTGTTCATCCGCCCGTCTTCCCACACCACCATGGAAGCCACGGTTTCCGCGCCCTGGATGTGGGAGATATCGAAGCACTCGATGCGCTTGGGCGGTTCGGGGAGGGTGAGCGCGTCCTGCACCGCCTCGGCGATGATGCGCGCGTTGGGCTTCATCACCCGGAAGCGCTGGTCGAAGGACTGCTTGGCGTTGTTGGCGGCCAAGTCGAGGAGGGAGCGCTTCTCGCCGCGCTGCGGGACCAGGATTTCGACGCGATGGCCGCAATTGTCGCTGAGCAGCTCCTGGATGAGTTCGCGGTCCTCGAAATCCACGGGAAGAAAGATCTCCGCCGGGACGTACTGTTGGTCGAGGTAGATCTGCTTCAGCAGCGCGGAGAAGAAGAAGCCGGGATCGAAGCGGATCTGGTGATCTGGCGAGCTGGTGATCTGGTGATCGGTGGCTTCGGGAAGCATGAAGGTTTCCGGAAGGTCCTCCCAGAAGAACTCGCGGCGATCGAGAACGCGGCCGCCGCGCATGTGGAAGAGGTTGACGGCCAGCATCTGGTTTTCCCAGTGATAGCCGAAGACATCGGCGTCGCTGCCCTCGACAGCGGCGATGCGCTGCTTCTCCTGTAGCTGCTCGACGGTGGTAATCAGGTCGCGATACTTGGCGGCCAGTTCGAAGTGCTCGCGCTCGGCGGCCGCCGCCATGCGCTGGCGCAGGGAGCGCGAGAGTTCGGTCTGGCGGCCTTCGAGGAACATCTTCACATCGTGCACCGCCTCCTGATAAGCGGCGGGTGTGGTCAGGCCCTCGACGCACGGACCCAGGCAGCGGCCGATGTGGAATTGCAAGCAGGGCCGCGCGTGGTAGCGGCGCAGGTCGATGGTGCAGGAGGGAATCAGGAAGTGGCGGTGAATCAGGTCCACGATGCGGTAGGCGAGATTGGCAGGAAAGTACGGCCCGTAGTAGACGCTGCCGTCTTTCTTCAGCCGCCGGGTGACGAAGACGCGGGGGAAGCGCTCGCCCAGGGTCAACTTGATGTAGGGGTACGTCTTGTCGTCGCGCAGCAGGATGTTGAAGCGCGGCTTCTTCTGCTTGATGAGGTTGTTCTCGAGGGCCAGCGCCTCTTTTTCATTGTCAACGACGATGTACTCGACGTCGGCGGCTTCGCGCAGCAGGGAACCGGTCTTGGCGTCCTCGGTGCGGCCCTCCACCCAGTACGAGCGCACCCGCGCCTTGAGGCTCTTGGCCTTCCCGACGTAAATGACCTCGCCCTCGGCGTTCTTGTACAGGTACACGCCGGGCCGGGCGGGGATGGAGCGGATTTTGGCCTGCAAGTCCATGCTGCGGAAAGGCGGCGCCCACAGATCGGGAGGGACGAACGAGTGGGATTTCGGGCCTTATTTTCATGGTAGCAGAGGAGCGCTGCCGACCATCGGCGCCCGGCGGTCGGCTGGTACGGGAAAGAATTTTCCACAGGCCACATCCAACTTGGATTCGGAGAAGGCGCATCTGTGCGCCTCATGGGAGTAGCGATACTACTACGCAGCAGCTCGGCCTTACCTCTCCCGCTACCCCGACTTTCCAGGAGCTCCGACGATGAGACTTGCAGTCCTGCTGTGCCTCTGCGCAGCCGTGCTGGTCGCTCCAGCCGCTGCCGCTACCTACTCCGGGACCCTCAACGCTCCAACCTCAGGCTCAACCGCCAGCCTTAGCTGGAGCGGCGGCCCGATGACCGGCACCAACGGCGTCGGCGGCGTCTTCACCACCTGCACCAGCCTGACCTGCGATACCTACACCCTGACGGTCAACGTGCCGGCGACCTTCTACGCCAGCAATCCCGGCTACAGCGTGCAGGTGAGCATTAACTGGCAGTCAAACCTGAACGACCTCGATCTTTACATCTACGACAGCGCCGGCAACCTGGTGTGCTCCTCGACGCAGGGGCTGACCAACTTCGAGGCCGCCGATTGCGGCCAACTGGCGAGCGGCGTCTATTCGGTGCAGGTGCAGGACTCGGCGACGGTCGACAACCTGTACAGCGGGCAGATCACGCTGGCGGCGGAGCCGACGATTTCCACCGGCAAGGCACGCTACAAGCCGGGCAACTTCACCTTCAGCGCGCCGCAAGTGCTGGCGCGGCCGACGCAGACGTACAACAGCACCGCGGCGGGCCCGCTGTTCTACCAGCAGGATGCCGAGCCGCGCGTCGGGCATGACGCGGTGGGGAACATCTACGCGGCGGCGATCCAGGGCGTGCCGGCGGGCACCGATTTCTGGATGAGCATGGATGGCGGGCAGACGTTCAGCTACACCGGGCAGCCGGACGGCGCGCAGGCCGCGGCTGCCACCGGGTTGGCGGACGGCGTCGGGATCGGCGGCGGCGACGAGGACTTCGTCATCGGGCCGAACGGGAATATGGCGCTGTCGTCATTGTGGATCGGGTCGGTGACCAACTGCGCCTCCGGCGACGGCGGGAACCTCTGGGCTTGCAATCCCTTTGCCTCGAATGTGCCCGAGGACGACCGGCAGTGGCTGGCCTGGTATGGGCCGAGCACGGTATACCTCACCACCAAGAATCTCGGCACGCTGAACCTCAACACGCCGAGCGTTTACGTGGTGAAGTCCACCGACGGTGGCCTGACGTTCGGTCCGCCGAGCGAGGTGACCACTCCCGTGGTGGGAGTGCAGCCCGGCGACGAAGGCAACATCGTTGTCGACCAGAACAACGGCAACGTCTACCTGGTTTTCATCGGCTCGCAGACCAACCA
>DASUBK010000144.1:0-3896 GCA_035763305.1 Terriglobales bacterium
GCTATCGGAACTGACGGATGTGACCGGCGGGCGGACCTTTACCATCGATAACCCTAACGATTTGGCGGACGTGGCGACCAAGATTGGCATTGAGCTACGCAACCAATACGTGCTCGGCTACCGTCCAAACAATCCAGTGCACGATGGCAAGTGGCGGAAGATCAAGGTCAAGCTGATTCCACCCAAGGGCCTGCCGCCACTGCATGTGTACGCTAAGACGGGCTACTATGCACCTGCGCAATAAACTGTTACCCCTGGCAGTCATCCTGCTCAGCCTGACGGCTGCTCCCGGCCTCCTGGCCCAGGCCGGCCCGCCGGCGGCGCGCGACCTGGAAATACCCGGGGCGAAGCCGCCCGCCATCCCGGCGCCGCAACCGGCACAGCCGGCCGCGACCGCTCCGGCCGCCAATGCTCCCGGCAATGTTCCCAACCAGCCTGCCGGTAACCAGGGCCAGGCGCCCTCGCGCGAAGACAACGGGGTTTACGTATTCCGCGCCCAGGTACAGGAAGTCGTGCTGCACGCCACGGTGGTGGACGAGAAGCATCGCATTGTCACCAACCTCGCCAAGGGCGATTTCCAGGTTTTTGAGAACGGCCAGCCGCAGCAGATCAGCTCGTTCCGCCGCCAGGACGTGCCCGTCGCGCTGGGCATCGTGATCGACAATTCCGGTTCCATGCGCGACAAGCGTGCCGCGGTAAACCAGGCTGCCATCAACCTGGTGAAGGCCAGCAATCCGCAGGACGAGGTGTTCATCGTCAACTTCAACGACGAGTATTACCTCGACCAGGATTTCACCGACCAGATACCGAAGCTGAAAGACGCGCTGGAGCGCATCGAGTCGCGCGGAGGAACGGCGCTGTACGACGCGGTGGTCGCCTCGGCCGACCATCTGAAGAAAAACGCGCGGCTGGAGAAGAAAGTCCTGCTGGTGGTGACCGACGGCGAGGACAACGCCAGCCGGGAATCGCTGGAGCAGGCCATCCGCTACCTGCAGGCGGAGAACGGGCCCACGGTGTACACCATCGGCATCCTGGGCGAGGAGCGGCAGCGCCGCGCCCGCCGCGCGCTGCAGGAAATGGCAGAGGACACCGGCGGCATCGCCTTCCTGCCCAAGGACCTGAGCGAGGTCGATTCGATCACCCAGGAGATCGCGCACGACATCCGCAACCAGTACATCATCGGCTACAAGCCGAGCACGCCGCAGAGCCGCGGCGGCTACCGCACGGTGAAGGTGGAGGCGCGGGCGCCGGGGTACAAGCACCTGCTGGTGCGCACCCGCAGCGGGTATTACGCGGGACAGGAGCGGGCGGCGAAATGATTGGGCGATATCGTGATTTGGTGATGGGCGCGGGATCAAGGTCCCGCGTTTTTGTTTGCGCCGGGCGAAGCGCACGTAGGTGCAGGCGCCCTCGCCTGCACAGGCGCGCGTAGCGCGCCAGGGACCGCGGACGCTACCGCGTCCGCCCGACAGGCGAGGGCGCCTGTCGCTACGTGATCTTCGCCGTGGCAATTGACTGCCGGAGGGCGTGCCCGTAACCTGTATCGTGCCCATGCAAACCAAGGAAGCCGTCCGCCTGCGTGTCGCCGAGGACATCACCGAGGTGGTGGGCGAAACTCCTCTGCTGCACATGCGCCGCATCGCACCCGCCGGAGCGGCCGACATCTACGCCAAGCTGGAGTACCTGAATCCCGGGGGCAGCATCAAGGACCGCGCCGCCATCGGCATGATCCTGCGCGCGGAACGCGAGGGCCTGCTGCGGCCGGGCTGTACCATCCTTGAGGCGACGGCCGGCAACACCGGGATCGGGCTGGCGCTGATCGGCGTCAACCGCGGCTACCGCGTCATCGTCTGCGTACCGCAGAAGTTTTCCCGCGAGAAGGTCATGCTGATGCAGGCGCTGGGCGCCGAGGTCATCCGCACGCCGGACGCCGAGGGCATGGCCGGCGCCATCGAGCGCGCGCGCGCCTTGTCGAAGAAAATTGAAGGCTCGTGGTTCGCGGGGCAGTTCGAGAATCCCGGCAATCCCGAAATCCACTACCACACCACCGGCAAGGAAATCTGGGAGCAGATGCAGGGCAAGGTGGACGCCGTCTGCATCGGCGCCGGAACCTGCGGCACGTTTACTGGGGTGGCGCGCTACATGAAAGAGCGCAATCCGCGCTGCCTGTGCTACATCGTGGAATCGCAAGGATCGATCTACGGCGGAGGGCAGCCGGGCGACCACAAGGTGGAAGGCATCGGATCGAGCTTCATTCCCAAGACTGCCGACATGTCGCTGGCCGACGGCGTGATCACCGTATTAGACAAGGACGCGTTCCCCATGGTGAAAGAGCTGGCGAGCAAGGAAGGCGTGCTGGCGGGATCGAGCGCGGGCGCCAACGTGTGGGGAGCGATCAAAGTGGCGCGCGAGCTGGGCGCGGGAAAGAATGTGGTCACGCTGATTCCGGATTCGGCGGAACGGTATCTGTCCAAGAACATCTTTGAGACGCAGTAAGAATTTCCGATTTGCGATTCGTGATTTCTGATATGCGATTCTGCCGCCCGCTAAGGCGGGCTCATTCATCTCTCTGCTCCTGTCCCCCCGGCTTACGCCGGGGGCTCTGAGGTTTAGCCAGCGCCACACGAATTCGGCAATTCCGCAGTTCGGCAAATCAGCAATCCACACGAGAGATCAATGGCTAATAAAGACTCCAAGATGGGCTTTTCCACCACGGCAATTCACGCAGGCCAACAGCCGGAGCCGCTGACCGGCTGCATCACCGTCCCCATCTACGCGACGTCCACCTACGTGCAGGACGAACTGGGCAAGCCGCGGCAGGGGTACGAGTACGCGCGGGTCAGCAATCCCACGCGCGATCGCCTGCAGGAGAACCTGGCGGCGCTGGAGGGCGGAATCGCGGCGCGCGTCTTTGCCAGCGGCATGGCAGCCACCACCGCGGTCACGCAGATGATGAAGGCGGGCGACCACCTCATTTGCTCGCACAACGTCTACGGCGGCGTGCCGCGGCTGTTCAACCAGATTCTCGTCCACTACGGCCTGGAGTTCACCTACGTCAACACCTCGAACGTAGACGAAGTCGAGCGCGCCATACGGAAGAACACGCGTTACGTTTGGTGCGAGACGCCCACCAACCCGCTGATGACGCTCAGCGACATCGCGGCAATTTCCAAGGTGTGCCGGCGCAAGGGCGTGCAACTGGTGGTGGACAATACTTTCATGTCACCTTACCTGCAGAGCCCGATCGCCCTGGGCGCGGACATGGTGATGCACTCCACCACCAAGTTCCTCAACGGCCACAGCGACGGCCTGGGCGGCGCCATCATCTGCACCACCAAGGAGCAGGCGGAGCAGCTGGCGTTTATCCAGAAGTCGTCGGGCGGAATCATGTCGCCGTTCGAGTGCTGGCTGGTGCTGCGCGGGGTGAAGTCGCTCAAAGTGCGCATGGAGCAGCACGACTCCAACGGCCGGCAGGTGGCCGAATACCTGGACGGGCACAAGAAGGTGAAGGCGGTGTATTACCCGGGGCTGACGAGGCATCCGCAACACGAGTTGGCGAAGCGGCAGATGCGCGGCTTCGGCTCCATGATCACCTTCGAGACCGGCTCGCTGGGCAACGCGAAAAAGCTGCTGAAGAACGTAGGACGGACGCTGTCGCTGGGCGAGTCGCTGGGCGGCGTGGAAACGCTGATCTCCCATCCGGCGACCATGACGCACGCGGCGCTGGGCGAGAAGGGGCGCAAGGCGATCGGCATCACCGACGGCATGGTGCGCATCTCGGTCGGCATCGAGGATATCGAGGACATCCTCGCGGACCTGGAGTACGCGCTGGGAAAGGTCTAGTCAATGACGAGTGCCGAATGCCGAATGCCGAATTTGTGTTGAGGAGCTTGTGA
>DASUBK010000145.1:0-15307 GCA_035763305.1 Terriglobales bacterium
CGCCTCGACCAGGTCGCGGAGATCGCCGGCGTCTCGCTCGCGCGCCCCGGCCAGAGCTGCTCCAACTGGGCCTGGGCCGCCGCCCTGGAGGCGATACTGCGCCAGCAGAAGGTCGACTTGTCGCAGAGATTCTGGGTGCAGAAGCTGAACGGCGGCGAGCTCTGCATGGATCGCCCCATCGTGGTGCACGAATCGGGTCGCCGCGCGGCGCCGGACGATGTGCAGCCCCAGGATCTCTCCCTCCTCGCCCGCGGCATCAGCGGCGATTACACCCTCGACGACGGGCGCAAATTCAAACTCACCGCGCGCAGCAGCGCCGGCCTGCCGGTCGCGCCCGACGCTCTCATCGCCGACGCCCGCGCCGGCCGCCCCTCGCTGATCTTCTGGAACAACCGCGCCTACCTGCTGTACTCCATCACCTACGACGAGCTGATCTATCCCACCGGCCAGCGCGAGTTCATCACCAAGCAGCTCAAACTGCTCGACCCGCTCGAGTCCGGCGAGAAGCAGAAGGTCAGCTTCGTCATCGGTCAGGACGACGTCGCCGAAATCCAGGGCGTGGTGCAGGTCACGGCCACGCCGGTCCTGGGCACGAACTGGGATCCGATGCGCAAGCAGCCTTGAGACACAGGGCTGCAGGAGGGCGAAAGTACTGACGATGAGATTGTTAGGAAGCGCGTGATCTGTCGGCCGCCGTCATTGGCTTTACGTGCTGCGCTATCTTCGCCGCCAGTTTGTCTTCCGCGACTTCGAGGTCATAGGCGGACTGAAGGTTCAGCCAGAAGCGCGCGCTGGTGTTGAAGTAGCGCGCCAGCCGCAGCGCTGTGTCGGGCGTGACGGAGCGACGCTCGTGGACGATTTCCGCGATGCGCGGCACCGGCACGTGCAGGGCGAGAGCCAGACGGTTCATGCTCAGCCCGAAAGGATTCATGAAATCCTCGCGCAAGACTTCTCCGGGGTGGATCGGGGGAAGCTTTCTCGGCTTAGCCATTTTCCATTCCTCAGTGGTAGTCGAACGATCTCTACGTCATATGCATCGCCGCCTCGCCACACGAAACAGATTCGCCACTGGTCGTTGATGCGGATGCTGAGTTGGCCCGCGCGATCGCCCCGCAGCGCTTCCAGGCAGTTTCCCGGAGGCGAAGCCAGGTCACGCAACTTGGTTGCACTGTCAACCTGCCGCAATTTTCTCCGCGCCGCCTGCTCGATGGCTTGGAAGCGGCGCTGCGGCTCGCGCCGGTACAAGCGCTCCGCCTCTCGCGAGCGAAACGACTTGATCACAGGGCGAGTCTATAACGTATAACGTTAAACGTCACGCGTTCTATTATTTACCGATACAGAACGTGCTGAAGATGCGGTTGAGGATGTCGTCGGCGGTGGTGGCGCCGGTGATCTCGTCCAGCGGGCGCAGCGCGTTGTAGAGGTCGATCAACAGCATCTCGTGCGGGACCTGGCCCTCGACTGCGCCGCGCGCCGCGCTTAACGCCGCCAGCGAGTCCTCGACCAGCTTTTGCTGCCGCAGGTTGGTCAGGAAGCCGGTCTCTGCCTGCGCACCCTCGTCGCCGTGGATGTGGCGCAGAATCGCCGCGCGCAGTTCGGGGATGCCGTCGCCGGTCGTGGCGGAGGTATAGACATGGACCGGAGCCGCGGAAACACAAGGTCCCCTTCGACCGGGCTCAGGGCAGGCCTCGACTCGCTCCGCCGCTCCGCTGCGCTGCGCGGCTTCGCGCGCTCGGGATGACACAGGTGGGGAAAGGTCAATTTTGTTATGGACCACGATCGCCCGCCGCTCGCGCACCTGGTCCAGCAGTTCGCGATCTTCCGCCTGCGACGGCTGCGAGGCGTCCAGCACCACCAGCACCACGTCGGCGTCGGCCAGCGCCTCGCGCGATTTGCGGATGCCGATGCTCTCCGCCTCATCCGCCGAGGCGCGAATGCCCGCGGTATCCATCAGGCGTACCGGAATTCCGCCGAGCGCGACGGTCTCGCTGACCAGGTCGCGCGTGGTGCCCGGCGTGGCGGTAACGATGGCGCGTTCGCGTTCCACCAGGCGATTGAACAAGCTCGATTTCCCGACGTTCGGCCGCCCGACGATTGCCAAGCTCAAACCCTCGTGCACCACGCGGCCGTAGTCGAACGACCGCAACAGCTCGCGCAGCGGCTGCTCGACCGCGGCGATGCCCTCCACGATCTGCGGCCCGGGCAGCACCGAGACGTCGTCTTCGGCGAAGTCCACGCCGGCTTCGAGGCGCGCGATCAGCGCGACCAGCTTCTCCTTGATCGGCTGCAGGCGATGCGACAGCGCGCCGCCCAGTTGCTGCGCCGCCACTCGCGCCTGGTAGAGCGTCTGCGATTCAATCAGGTCGCGCACCGCCTCGGCCTGGGTCAGGTCGATGCGGCCGTTGAGGAAGGCCCGCAGGGTGAACTCGCCCGGCTCGGCGAGCCGCGCGCCGCGAGCCAACGCCATCTCCACCACGTGCTGCAGCACCACCGGCGAGCCGTGTGCGGAGATCTCGATCACATCATCGCTCGTGTACGAATGCGGCTTGGCGAAGTAGGTGATAACCACCTCGTCGATCTTCTCTTGCGTAGGAGCAGGGCCTGCCCTGAGCTTGTCGAAGGGCGCCTCCGCCTGCTCGGTGGAGCGCAGTTCCGCCGCCTCCGCGCACTCGACCAACTCCCCAAACACCGCCCGCCCCGGCTCCAACTCTCGCGCCAACCGCAGCATGGGCGCGACAATCGCGCGCGCCTCCGGCCCCGAGATCCGCACCACGCCAATGCCGCCGCGCCCCGCCGGCGTGGCGATGGCGACGATAGTGTCGTCGAGATTCACGGAACCAGTTTCCAGTTTCCAGCTGCAAGTTTCAAGGCGGAGCTGAGACTGAGAGAAGTGTTTAACCACAGAGGACACAGAGGTTCACAGAGCCTTTCGTGCTCCTCAGTGTCCTCTGTGGTTAAGAGTTATCGCCGTCGTCCGAAGCGCGGCGCGGGCGGCTTGCCCTTGTAGTCCTTGGGATAGACCACGACGTGGCGCAGCGCGGCTTCGCCGGCGCTCTCGGTGCGCAGGTCGGACTGGTCGCGCAGCGCCAGGTGCACGATGCGTCGCTCGCGCGACGACATGGGCGCAAACGCGTACGGCATCTGGCTGTCGCGCACCTTGTCCGCCGCAACCTGCGCCGCCATCTTCAGCTCTTCCAGGCGCGACGCGCGATAGCCCATGGAGTCGAAGACCACGCGGTCGTGCTCGTCGGGGCGCAGCCGCAGCATCTCCAGGGCCAGGTATTCGATGGAGCGCAGCAGCTCCGCGCCGCGCTCCAGCAGGAGCGGGCTGTCGGGACCGGCGAGTTCGACCGAGATTTCCGGCCGCTCCCAGTCGCGCTGGTCGGCGAGCGGCGGATCGATGGCGATGCGGTACTTGAGCTTGAGCCCGCCCTGGTGGATGACGTTCTTCAGCAGCGACTCGATGCGGCGGGCGGAGGCGACTTTGTCTTCCAGCGGCATGGGGACAGGGAACTGTTGTATCAGAAGAAGCTTTCGGCTGTCAGCTATCGCCTGTCGCCCGTCGGCTCAGACCTGCGATTTCGAATCCGTTTAGCCGACAGACGTAGTCGCTGTCGCGATGGTCCGGAGTCGGAAAGAACTACCCGACGGCCGAAAGCCGATGGCGGAAAGCCGACGGCTACTTCGCCTGCTTGCGCGCCCGCTTCATCGCCATGGCGCGCATCTCCTGGCCGAGCGCGGTGCGGTTCATCGCGTACTGCTGCACGATGCTGACGATAGTGCCCACCACCCAGTACACCGCCAACCCGGATGCCACCGTCCACGCCATGAAGCCCAGCATCAGCGGCATCATGAACATCATCATCTTCTGCTGCGCCGCGTCCACCGTCGGCTGCGGCGTCATCTTCTGCATCCACACCGTGGTCACGATGATGGCGATGGGCAGAATCTTGTAGGGATCGGCGGCCGACAGGTCGGTGATCCACAGCCAGTGCGCGTGCCGCAGTTCGATGGCGCGCTCCAGCATGGTGTAGAAGGCGATGAGGAAGGGCATCTGGATCAGCAGCGGCAGGCACCCGCCCACCGGGTTGGCGCCCTCGCGCTTGAACAGCGCCGCGATCTCCTGGTTCTGCTGCTGCGTCATCTCCATCTTGGCCGCGCGGTCGTTGGCCTTGAGATTCCGCATCTTGGCCTTGTACTTGTCCTTGACGGCGTTCATCTGCGGCTGCAGCTTCTGCATCTTCAGCGCCGACTTCATGCTGGAGAGGCGCAGCGGCAGCAGCGCGGCGTTGATGATCACCGTCAGGATCACGATCGCCCATCCCCAGTTCGGGCTCCAGTGATCGTGCGTCCAGCGCAGCCACAGGAACAGCGGCCGCCCCATCCAGGAGAAGAACCCGAAATCCACCATCTGCCGCAGGTCGTTGTTCGCCCCGCTCACCGTCGCGGTATGCACGCTCTCCAGCACCGACAGGTTCTTCGGCCCGGCGAACATGCGCTCGATGGTGGCGCCGTTGACGTTCCCCACCGCCGCGCCGGCAATGTCCACCGTGATCTGCTTGCTGTTGGGATCGGCGGGGTTCTGCGGCATCTGCAGCGAATTGTGCAGCTGGACCATGGCCGAGTTGGCCATGTCGTCGGGCAGGAACACGGCGCCGAAGTACTGGTCCATGGCGCCCGCCCACTGGAATGGCCCGCGAATCACGCTCGCGTTCGCCACTTTCTTGGCGGCGGTGCGCTCCACCTTGTCGCCGTACTGGTAATCCACGGCGCCGCTGCCGTAGGCGATGGCGTTCACCTGGTCCCCAAAACCCGCCGGCCACGCCGGGTACGCCGCCACCGGCTTGCCGTTCTGCGTGACCGAAGCCTCCACCTTGACGACATACGCGCTGCCCGGAGCGGTGCCGTTCTTGGCCAGGGTCCAGGGGCCGAGTTCGAAGGTGAATGCCTTGCGCACCGAGACGTCCTGGTCGGCGTACTCGTAGGTGACGGTGCGCTGCGCCTTGCCGTCGCCGCCTTGCCCGTCTTTCACGTCGACCGTGTACAGCGCCGCCGCCAGCTTGTTGCGCAGCGCCTCGTCCGGCGTCCACAGCGACAGCGGGAAGCCGAACTTCGCCGCCGCGGCCTGGTTGATGAGGTCCAGCGGGTGCCCCTTCTCGTCGTCGTAGCGCTTCAGAATCCAGGAAGTCGCCTGCCCGCCGTGGTTACTCAGCACCACGTGGTAGAGATCGGTGTCGATCACCGTCTGCGACTCGGCGCTGGCCTGCTTGGTGACCACCGGCTGCGCCTTGGATCCGCCCTTGGCGGCGGTCTCTTTCGCCGCAGGCTTGGCCGCGGCGGGCTGGGCCTCCGTCGGCGCGGGAGGATTGCCTCCGGGCGCGGGTGCGGTCGCCGCCGGCTTCTGCGGCTGGTTGGGCTGCGGCTTTTGCTTGAACAGGTAGGACTGCAGGATCATCACCGCGGCAAACGCGATCAGCGAAACGATGATCAGGCGCTTGTCGAATCCGGGTTCCTGCTGCGGGCTGTAGTATTGGTCGGCCAATTCAGTATTTCGTACGTTAAAGGTTGGAATTTAGTTTCGGCTTCACCGGAACCGCGGGATCGAATCCGCCCTTGGCGAAGGGATGGCAGCGCAGCACCCGCGCCGCCGCTTTCCAGCCGCCGCGCAGGGCGCCGTACTCTTCCACCGCCTCCAGCGCGTACTCAGAGCAGGTCGGCACGTAGCGACAGGCCGGCGGCAGCAGGGGCGACAGCGCCCACCGGTATGCCTTGAGCGTCCACACGACAATCCGCTTCACGCTTTGCGCTCCTTTGCGGCCTCTGCGTTGATTTTTTTCCCGATGGTCGCGAAGGCGCTCACAATCTCCCGCTCCAGTTCCGCGAAGTCCGCCTGCAGCGCCGACTTCTTGGGATTGATCACCACGTCGACGGCCATTTGCAGCTTGCCGCCGTGCAACCGCACCGCCTCCCGCAGGCGCCGCTTGATGCGATTGCGCTCCACCGCACCGCCCAGGGCCCGCCCGACGGTGAATCCGGTCCGCGCCGGCTTCTCGTCGCCGCGGCCCAGGTAGAACACCGTCATGTGATGGCCGAAGTGCCGCCGCCCGCTCTTGTACACGCGGTCGAAGTCGGCGTGCTTCAGCAGCCGCGACTGGCGGGAGAAGCGCAGGCGCGAACCGTTCCCGGCCGCCGTAGGCTGAGGCTGGAGTTCCACCGCTGATCACGTATCCCGCCGCCGCGGCGTCGAACCCTGGGCGGCAGGCAACAAGAAGGGGCCTAGTCGCGGTACCCGGGCTTCACCGACACCCGCTTGCGGCCCTTGGCGCGCCGCCGCGACAGCACCGCCTGTCCGCTCTTGGTCTTCATCCGGCTGCGAAACCCGTGCGTCTTCGAGCGGCGACGCCGGTTGGGCTGGAATGTACGTTTGGGCATGAAACTGGCTGCTCCTCAGAATGCGATAATTGCTGCTGGACAAAGAGTAAGTATAGCAGCCGCCGCGTTTTTCCCACCAGCGCCGTGCGGTTCCTTTGCTTCCGCTGGCGCGTCATCGGCTGCGCGACTTGTCCTCCCGGTTCCCACGACTTTGTCATCCTGAGCGAAGCGAAAGATCTCTGCATTTCCCTCGCGACTGATCTGCGCTCCATCGTCGAGTGCGCCTCGGGTGCCTCGGTGACCAACTTTCGCGACGCTCTCCTTGCGACGTTAAAAAAAATTTCTCCCCTCGCCGCGGCTCGCTCTCGCGCCTCGCTTCCCTTCATCGCGACACTTTCTCTCCCGCCAATCTGTTTTTTGCACCACCCTCGGTGAAGATTGCGCTGCTTTTTGCACTAATGTTTGCGCAGTTAGAAAACTGATACTTGACATGTCGTGGCTTCTGGATTTTTTCTGCTTGGCGCGCTCACTCGGAAAATTCCCGAAGTGGTTGGGGAAAAATTTTTGTGTGCTAGTATGCGGGTCAGCACCCAACAGAAGCGTTGCCCACTGGCGAGTGCTCAAGATTCCTCGCTCTGTTCCCCCGGGTGACGTGATGGCGAACCGGGTTGCGTCGGCCGGGTGCTCCAGCCCTTTGCATAGGTGAGTTCACTTCCGCGGGTTTTGCGCTCCCGCCTGCGGCGAGTTTGATGGAGGGAGCGCCGTTACTTGCCATGTCGGAACGGTCGCTGTGGCCGACGATGGCAGCCAGGATTCATCAATGTCTGTGACGACCGCTACTGCCGCGTTAAACCCCTGGGCGCGAATTTTGGATGCCCTGGAAAAGAAAGTGAACCGGCACTCCTACGACACCTGGTTCAAGCCGACGCGCTACAGCCACGCCGAGGGCCAGAAAATCTTCGTGCAGGTCCCCACACCCGAGTTCCGGGTGATCGGCGACAAGTACGGCGACCTCATCGCCGAGGCGATCGACAATCTCAGCCTTCCCTTCATGGATGTGGAGTTTGTCTCGCCCGAGCCGCCGCCGGCCGCTCCCGCGCGCGGCAACGGTCACGCGCAGCCCCCCGACGGCCCTGCCGGCGCCCGCCTCACCCAGGCCCGCCTCGACTTCGATACCGCCGCCCAACTAAACGCGCGCTACACCTTCGACGCCTTCGTCATCGGCTCCGGCAACCAGTTCGCCGCCGCTGCCGCGCGCGCCGTCGCCGAGAATCCCTCCAAGGCCTACAACCCGCTGTTCCTCTACGGCGGCGTCGGCATGGGCAAGACGCACCTCATGCAGGCCATCGGCCACGAGGTCAAGCGCCGCCTGCCCGAACTCTCCATCTGCTACCTGTCGGCCGAGCGCTTCACCAACGAGATGATCAACTCGCTGCGCTACGACCGCATGACCAGCTTCCGCGACCGCTTCCGCCGCGTGGACCTGCTGCTGGTCGACGACATCCAGTTCCTGGCACAGAAGGAGCGCACCCAGGAGGAGTTCTTCCACACTTTTAACGCGCTGCACGAGTCTTCGCGCCAGATCGTCATTGCCAGCGACCGACCGCCCAAAGAACTGGCGGAAATCGAAGACCGCTTGCGCAGCCGCTTCGAGTGGGGCCTGATCGCCGATATCCAACCGCCCGACCTGGAGACCAAGGTCGCCATCCTGCAGAAGAAATCGGAGTCGGAGCGGGTGCAGTTGCCCACCGACGTCGCCCTGTTCATCGCCTCCAACATCCGCTCCAACGTGCGCGAACTCGAAGGCGCGCTGATTCGCCTGATCGCCCACTCCTCGCTGATCGGCTCCGACATCAACCTGCCTTATGCGCAGCAGGTGCTGAAGAATTTCATCGACTCGCAGACCAAGAAGGTCACCATCGAGGCCATCCAGAAGGCCGCCGCCGAGCAGTTCGGCCTGCGCCTGCCCGAGATCAAGGCCAAGAACAACTCCCGCGCCATCGTCTACCCGCGGCAGATCGCCATGTACCTGGCCAAGCACCTGACCGACGCCTCGCTGCCGGAGATCGGCCGCCAATTCGGCGGCAAGCACCACACCACGGTGCTGCACTCCATCGAGAAGATTGACGAAGCGCGCAAGACCGACAAGGACCTCAACCGCCTGATCAACAAGCTGACGGAAACTCTCAGCGGCTGATCTAACCGGCACGAGAATCACGTAGCCGCAGGCGCCTCGCCTGCGGTTTTCTGTTGGAGCGCACGCGCCCTTGCGTGCGAATCCGCTGCTCTGAGAAACTCTGGAGGAAATCCCGGTACTCTGCCGGCTCTGTGAACATGCGGTTCGGAACCCATTTTCCGCTTCCCACCCCACTCTTCCACCTGCCCGCCTGTGGACGACATGTGGAAGCCGTGCACAACCCGGTCGCCTCTCCGGCCAGGGCCTTCTATTCCGCCGCTACCCGCAATCGGCGGGACCTGAATTCCGGGCCGGCGACATGCGCCGCGCTGCGCCGGGCTGCGGTTCTTCCCCCGATTCCCACATTTCCACTGCCTTCGGTTTCTACTGCTGTTTTATTAGGTTTTCTTTTGATATACAGTTAGCAGAAACCAGCCGAGCACAAGCGGCAGGCGAGCATTCGCCGCGGTGCAACCGGAGCGTCGACTCTGGCGGATCCAGCCGCGATTCGCCGCCGGGCTTGCGTTCCCGTAGTTCTGCAGCAACTGCGCCACCGAAAGCGCTGGGAGGCTTGCATGGAGACCGCAACCGCACGCACCGATAGCCCCGCCGTCCGTGGGGAGGGTTCGATGGAAATCACCGTTACCAAGGCCGAGCTGCTCAAGGAACTCACCGCCACCCAGGGCGTGGTGGAACGCAAAACCACCATCCCCATTCTCTCGAACTTCCTCTTCGAAACCGCCGGCGACAAGCTCTCCATCACCGCCACCGACCTCGACCTCAGCCTGCGCACCTCCTGCTCCGCCAAGGTCAAGAAGGAAGGCGCCTGCACCATCCCCGCGCGCAAGCTCTACGACTACGTCAAGCTGCTGCCCGACGGCGACATCACCATCAAGCTGCTGGAGAACCATTGGGTCAACATTCGTTCCGGCCGCTCCAACACCAAGATGGTGGGCATGGCGCGAGCCAATTTCCCCAGCCTGCCCGCCTTTCCCGCCAAGGACGTGGTCCGGATTCCCGCTCCCGTGCTGCGCCTGATGATCGGCAAAACCATCTTCGCCATCAGCAACGAGGAATCGCGCTACACCCTGAACGGCGCCCTGATGGTGCTCAAAGCCGAGTCCATCACCATGGTCGCCACCGACGGCCATCGCCTCGCCCACATCGAGAACCAGAAAGAAAAATTCACGGGCGTCTCCGGCGAGATGCGCACCCTGGTCCCCAAGAAGGCCATGGGCGAGCTGTACTCGCTGCTGCAGGGCGACGCCGAGTTTGTCGAGTTCGCCAAGGACGAGTCCACCCTGTTCTTCCGCATGGGCGACCGCCTGCTGACCTCGCGCCAGTTGACCGGGCAGTTCCCCAACTTCGAGGCCGTGCTGCCGCGCGACAACAACAAGTCCGTCACCGTGGCCTGCGAGCAGATTTTCGCCGCCATCCAGCGCGTGGCCCAGTTCGCCGACGAGCGCTCCGGCGCCATCCGCCTGCGCCTCGACAAAGGCGAGATTCGCGTCTCGTCCAGCTCCAGCGAAGCCGGCGAATCGGAAGATTCCATCGAGACCGATTACAGCTCCGATCCGCTGACCATCGGCTTCAATTCCCAGTACCTGCTGGACTTCCTCAAGGCCGCCGACACCAGCGACGTGCGCTTCGAGTTCAAGGATCCCCAATCCGCCGGCCAGCTTCGCCCCGGCGAGGAAAACGGCAGCGGCTACAAGTACCGCTACATCGTCATGCCGATGCGGATCTGAGTTGAAACTCACGCATCACGTAGCCGTAGAAAGAATTACGTAGCCGCAGGCGCCCTCGCCTGCGGTTTCTCGTTGGAGCGCACGCGCCCTCGCCTGCGCCTACCCCCACTCCCGCGCAAGCCATCCATTTTTGAACCCGCCCCCGTATTACGGCGTTTTTCCCATTCCCCGCCGCCCCCGCCGGGATTAAAGTACCCCTGCGCGGCCCCACTTCTGGAGGCGCTTATGCTCAAGGGTTTCAAGCAATTCGTTCTGCGCGGCAACGTCGTGGACTTGGCAGTCGGCGTGGTGGTGGGCGCCGCTTTCGGCGCGGTAGTCACCGCCTTCGTCAAGGACCTGCTCACCCCGCTGATCGCCGCCATCGTCGGCAAGCCCGACTTCTCCGCCTTCTTCTTCGACTTCAACGGCGCGCACTTCGCCTACGGCGACTTCGTCAACGCGCTCATCTCCTTCCTGCTGATCGCCGCCGCGGTGTATTTCTTCGTGGTGGTGCCGGTGAACGCCCTGGTGCAGCGCTACCACCACGAACCGCCCGCCGACCCGACCACCAAGAAATGCCCCGAGTGCCTCAGCGAGATTCCCATCAACGCCAGGCGCTGCGCGCATTGCACCAGCGCGATTGCCATGGGCGCCGGCGCCAGTTGAGACATATGTGTGGCACGGGTCTCCGACCCGTGACCACGGGTGAGGCGGTGATCCACGGGTCAGAGACCCGTGCCACACACACTGACAACTGGTCCACTTCTCCCCGCATCGCATCCTATGCGGAGAACGTATGCTGAGGTCGTTCTGGACCGGGCTGGGCATCGGCTTGCCGCTGGGCATGCTGCTGGCGGATCTGGGCGCGAGCCGCGGCTGGGTCGATGTGGCCCGCCGCCGCAGCCTGGAAGTGGTCAGTGACGCCGCCGAGCGCCTCCCCGGCAACGCCGGCCGCAACCTCGCCGATGTCATCGAGCGGCAGCTCGAACCTGAGGCCGCCGAGCGCGAGCGCCGCCAGACCCGCGTCGCCGACGTTGGGCATTTCGACGGCGGCTCGGTGCGTCTGAACCAGGTCTCGCGCGAGCAGTTGCTCGACGTCTACGGCATCGGCCCGGTTACCGCGCAGAAGATCCTCGACGGCCGTCCTTACTACTCCGATCACGAGGCGGTGGAGCGCGGCATCATCTCCGAGCACACCTTCCGGCAGTTGCAACGCGAGCTGCTGGGATGACATTGCGCATCAGATTACTGAGCTACCAACCTACTGACATATCGTCGAACGACGACGATTTTTCGCATTGAGGGTCATCATGAAGGGTCTATTGGGATCGTTTCTCTTCGGCGCCGGGCTGGCCTTCGCCGGCGCATTCACCTGGGAAGCCGTTCGCGCCCGCCGCGAATCCGCCGCGCAGGACCGCGCCATGGGCGCCGGCAAACAAGCGCGCCGCGCCATGCGGGTCACCCGCCGCGAGCGGCAATTCGACCTCAATACCGCCAGCCTGGACGAGCTGCGTGGCCTGGGCCTCGACGCCGATGCCGTGGACCGCGTCATCGAACACCGTCCCTATCGCAACAAGCTCGACCTGGTCTCCCAGTTGGTGCTGCCGCGCGAGGAGTACGACCGCATCAAGCACTCCCTTCGCGTGACCCGCAGCACCGATGGGGTGAAGGTCGCATAGCGGCATTCTTGAGAGCGCGGATTTTTTGTATCTCTCATCCGCCGCCGGGACTCCATCCCACTGGGTTGGGACCGCGGTCGACGTGTGCCTTTTGGCACATGCCTCATCGGCTGCGGCGGAACAGGAGATCGACGATGCGCATCCTTGCGACGCTTGCCCTCACTTGCGCCCTGACAGCATTGGCCCAGCAGCCATCCTCCCAGTGGGCGCCCGTGGACAAAGCCATGGGCCGCGCCGGTAAGGCGCAGCCCGGCGATGTCTACAAGTACGCCATGCCGCGCGGCGACATGCAGGTGAGCGTCGCCGGCACGCCGATCAAAGCCGGGCTGGCTCTCGGCTCCTGGGCGGCGTTCAAGAAAATGGGCAACGCCGCCGTGGTCATGGGCGATCTCGTGCTCGCCGACGACGAAGTCGAGCCGGTCATGCTGAAGCTCGAACAGGGCGGCATCGAGATCACCGCGCTGCACAATCACCTGCTGCACGAGACGCCGCGGGTCCTGTACATGCACATCCACGGTCGCGGCGACGCGGTGAAGCTCGCGACGGCGATTCACGACGCGCTGGCGCTGACAAAAACGCCCGCGGCAGCTCCCGCACCGGCGGCGTCGCAAAGCGCGCCCACGATCGATACCGCAAAGGTCGAAGCTGCGCTCGGCCGCAAAGGTACCGACGCCAACGGCATCCTGCAATTCAGCATTCCTCGCGCGGAGACCATCACCGACAGCGGCATAGCCGTACCGCCGTCCATGGGCGTCGCGACCGGCATTAACTTCCAGCCCACCGGCGGAGGAAAGGCAGCCATCACCGGCGATTTCGTCCTGTTGGCGAAGGAAGTGAACCCTGTCATCCGCGCGCTGCGCGAGAACGGCATCGAGGTCGAAGCCCTGCACAGTCACATGCTCACCGAGCAGCCGCGCCTGTTCTTTATGCATTTCTGGGCGAACGACGACGCCGTGAAGCTCGCCAAAGGCCTGCGCGCCGCGCTCGATCAAACCAAGTCCGCGCCCGCGAAGTAAGTCGGCGGCTAGACAAAAAAACTCAACGCCGAGGGACGCAGAGGCAAGCAGATATTCTTACCTCTGCGTTCCTCGGCGCCCTCTGCGTTGCAGCTCTTTCTTTGCGTTCCTCTGCGTCCTTTGCGGTGAAAAATCCCCGTCGTCTGCCGTAAAACCATCCCCGCCAAAACGCTCCGTCTAACCCCCTGAAAACACGCCAGAACCGCCCCCATTTCCGCTCCGGATCCAGCCTCAGTTGTGCTAAAATCATAGGTGCTCGACTGGCGACTAAGTGCATATCTTTCCAATAACTTGAAACTGATTCCGGGCTGCGTCGCGCCCCCGCGGCGGACGCTCCAGGTGCGCTTACTTCGCGGGCCGATTAGGGACTAGGAGAGCGATGGCGAGCAGGGAAACGGTGAACGGTGCGGCTGCGGCCGAGGCCAGACAGAAAACTCAGAAGGCGAACGGAAAGCCGATGAACGGTGACGCGAACGGCTACACAGCAGATTCCATCAAGGTGCTGGGCGGGATGGAAGCGGTGCGCAAGCGCCCCGCCATGTACATCGGCTCCACCGGCGAGATGGGTCTGCACCACCTCGTCTACGAAGTCGTCGACAACTCCGTCGACGAAGCGCTCGCCGGTTTCGCCGGCAAGATCGACGTCACCATCCACATCGACAACTCCATCACCGTCGTCGACGACGGCCGCGGCATTCCCGTGGACCTGATGGAAGTCGACGGCGAGAAGGTTCCCGCCGCCCAGGTGGTGATGACCAAGCTGCACGCCGGCGGCAAGTTCGACAGCTCCACCTACAAAGTTTCCGGCGGCCTGCACGGTGTGGGCGTGAGCTGCGTCAACGCGCTCAGCGAGGAATTCGACCTGGAGATCTGGCGTGACGGCTCCACCTACGAGCAGAGCTACTCCAAGGGCGATCCCACCACCAAGCTGAAGAAGACCGGCAGCGCGGGCAAGAAGCGCGGCACCAAGGTCCACTTCCTGCCCGACAAGAGCATCTTCACCAGCACCGAATACAACTTCGACACCCTGGCGCAGCGCCTGCGCGAGCTGGCCTTCCTCAACAAGGGCCTGCTGATCACGCTCACCGACGAGCGCGCCACCGATTCCAAGAGCGGCGAGGCCAAGCGCCAGGAGTTCAAGTACACCGGCGGCATCGCCGAGTTCATCAAGCACCTCAACAAGGGCAAACAGGTGCTGCATGAAAAGCCCATCTACATGGAAGCCGAGCGCGACGGCGTGGCCATGGAGATCGCGCTGCAGTACAACGACACCTACTCCGAAAACGTTTTCTCCTTCGCCAACAACATCAACACTGTGGACGGCGGCACGCACCTCAGCGGCTTCCGCACCTCGCTGACCCGCACCATCAACCAGGCCGCCAAGAACCTGGGCATGTTCAAGAACGACAGCGAAAGCCTCACCGGCGACGACGTGCGCGAAGGCCTGGTCGCGGTGGTCAGCGTCAAGCTGTCGCAGCCGCAGTTCGAAGGCCAGACCAAGGGCAAGCTCAACTCCGACATTGCCGGCATCGTGCAGGCCTTCATCAACGAACGCCTGGGCGCGTATCTGGAGCAGAACCAGACCGCCGCCCGCAAGATCATCAACAAGGCCATTGACGCCGCGCGCGCCCGCGAGGCCGCGCGCAAGGCCCGCGATCTCACCCGCCGCAAAGGCGCGTTGGATGGCGGCGGCCTGCCCGGCAAGCTCGCCGACTGCTCCGAGCGCGATCCCAATCGCTGCGAACTCTTCCTGGTCGAGGGCGAGAGCGCCGGCGGCACCGCCAAGCAGGGCCGCGATCGCCGCTTCCAGGCCATCCTGCCGCTCAAGGGCAAGATCCTCAACGTGGAGAAGGCGCGCTACGACAAGATGCTCGGCCACGAGGAAATCCGCGCCATGATCACCGCGCTGGGCACCGGCATCGGCAAGGACGACTTCGATCCCGCCAAGCTGCGCTACGGCAAGATCATCCTCATGACCGACGCCGACGTGGACGGCTCGCACATCCGCACCCTGCTGCTTACCTTCTTCTTCCGCCACATGAACGAGCTGATCAAGCGCTCCAACGTGTACATCGCGCAGCCGCCGCTCTACTCCATCAAGAAGGGCAAGTCGCTGCAGTACATCAAGGACGACCGCGAGTTCGTGAAAGTCATGGTCAAGCGCGCCAGCGAAGGCCTGGTCATCCGCTACGGCGAAGGCGCGGCCAAGCTGGAAGGCGCGCCGCTCACCAAGTTCATTACCACGCTCAAGGACTATCTCGATTTCTACGAGAAGGTCGGCAAGCGTACCCGCGACGAGAAAGTCGCCGAGCTGCTGCCCAAGCTCGATCTCTCCAA
>DASUBK010000146.1:0-6539 GCA_035763305.1 Terriglobales bacterium
CGAAGCCAACTGGATCGGATGGATGACCATCACCGACGACCAGATCGCCCACATCCAGCACCTGAAGGGCATCGCCGAGGAAGTTCGCTCCGCCGGCTACAAGCACGCGCTGCTGCTCGGCATGGGCGGCTCGTCGCTCTGCCCCGAGGTCATGCGCATGACCTTCGGCAAGATCGCCGGCTCTCCCGAACTGCACGTCCTGGATTCCACCGACCCGGCGCAGATCAAGGCGATTGAGAAGTCCATCGACTTCCGCAGCACGGTGTTCATCGTGTCCAGCAAGTCGGGCGGCACGCTGGAGCCCAACATCTTCAAGCAGTACTTCTTCGAGCGCGCCAAGCAGGAACTGGGCGACGCCGAAGCCAGCAAGCGCTTCATCGCCATTACCGACCCCGGCTCGAACATGCAGCACGTCGCCGAGAGCGACCGCTTCGGCCACATCTTCTATGGCCTGAAGAGTATCGGCGGACGCTACTCCGCGCTCTCCGACTTCGGCATGGTTCCCGCCGCGGTCATGGGCGTCGACGTGACCAAGTTCCTCAACGCCACGGAAGAGATGGTCCACGCCTGCGGCGCGACGGTGCCCGTCGAAGAGAACCCCGGGGTGGTGCTGGGCGCGGTTCTCGGCACGCTGTGCAATTCGGGGCGCGACAAGGTCACCATCATCGCCTCGCCGAAGATTTCCGATGTCGGCGCGTGGCTGGAGCAGCTCATCGCCGAATCCACCGGAAAGATCGGCAAGGGTCTGATTCCGGTGGACCGCGAGGAGTTGGGCCCGCCGTCGTGCTACGGCAACGACCGGATCTTCGCCTACCTGCGCCTCGACTCCGCTGCCGACGCGAAGCAGGATGCGGCCATCGACGCGCTGGAGAAGGCCGGCCAGCCGGTGGTGCGCATTGCCGTGCAGTCGGAGTACAGCATTGGAGAGGAAATGTTCCGCTGGGAGATTGCTACCGCCGTCGCCGGCTCGGTCATCGGGATCAACCCCTTCGACCAGCCCGACGTCGAGGCTGCCAAGGTGGCCACGCGCAAGCTCACCTCAGAATACGAAAAGCAGGGAAGCCTGCCGGCGGAGTCGCCCATCTTCGAAGGCGAGGGAGTGAAGCTCTTTACCGACGCGAAGAACGCCGAAGCGCTAAAGAAAGGCGCGCAGCAGCAGACGCTGGCGGGCTATCTCAAGGCGCATCTCGATCGCGCCGGGGCCGGCGACTACTTCGCCCTGCTGGCCTTCATCAACATGAACGCCGCCAACGAAGCCGCGCTGCAAGGAATGCGCCACGCGGTGCGCGATTCGAAGAAGCTCGCGACCTGCCTTGGATTCGGGCCGCGCTTCCTCCACTCCACCGGGCAGGCCTACAAGGGCGGTCCCAACAGCGGCGTGTTCCTGCAGGTCACCTGCGACGACGCTGCCGACCTCAAGGTGCCGGGACAGAAGTACACCTTTGGCGTGGTCAAGGCGGCGCAGGCGCGCGGCGACTTCGAGGTGCTGGCGGAGCGCGGGCGGCGCGCCTTGCGCGTCCATCTCGGACCCGATGTCACGGCGGGGCTGGCGACGCTGTCTAAGGCTATGAAACAGGCACTCCAGTAGCGACGAACGAACGCACAAGAAGGAGATTGGCAATGCAAATCGGAATGATCGGACTCGGCCGTATGGGCGCCAACATGGTTCGCCGCCTGCTTCGGGGTGGACATGAATGCGTGGTCTTTGACATGAGCGCCGCCAACGTAAAGCAGCTGGCCAGTGAAGGCGCCACGCCATCCACGTCGCTCGACGACTTCATCGGCAAGCTGAAATCGCCCAAGGCGGTTTGGCTCATGCTGCCGGCGGCAGTCACCGACTCCACGCTGAAGGAGGTCGCCGCCCGCCTGAACAAGGACGACATCATCATCGACGGCGGCAACTCCTACTACGTCGACGATATCCGTCGCGCCAAGGAGCTTGCGCCCAAGGGCATCCACTACATCGACGTCGGCACCAGCGGCGGCGTGTGGGGTCTGGAGCGCGGCTACTGCCAGATGATCGGCGGCGCCACCGTGGCCGTGAAGCGCCTGGATTCGATCTTCAAGACGCTGGCTCCCGGACGCGGCGACGTGGGCCGCACTCCCGGCCGCGAGAAGGTTGTGGGGAGCACTGCCGAGGAGGGCTACCTGCACTGCGGGGAAGCCGGCGCCGGGCACTTCGTCAAGATGGTGCACAACGGCATCGAGTACGGCCTCATGGCCGCCTACGCCGAAGGCCTCAACATCCTCAAGAATGCCAATGTCGGCAAGCAGTCGCGCACCGTGGATGCCGAGACCAGCCCGCTGCGCAATCCCGAGCACTACCAGTACGACTTCAACCTCGCCGACATCACCGAAGTCTGGCGCCGGGGCAGCGTGGTCGCCTCCTGGCTGCTCGACTTGACCGCGCAGTCGTTCGTCGAAGAACCGGACCTGGCGCGCTTCGGCGGACGCGTCTCCGACTCCGGCGAGGGCCGCTGGACCCTGCTGGCCGCCATCGACGAAGGCACGCCGGCGCCGGTGCTCTCCGCTTCGCTGTACGAACGCTTCAGCTCCCGCGGCAACGACGTCTTCGCCGCCAAGGTGCTTTCGGCGATGCGCTTCCAGTTTGGCGGCCACATCGAGAAACACGAAGAGAAGGGCAAGGCGTCGGTCGCATGACCGCCGCCTTTTCTGAAACCTTAAGGAAGAACCTATGACTCAGTCGAACCACGGACGCTCTGCCGACCCTTGCGTGATGGTGATCTTCGGCGCCAGCGGAGATCTCACCAAGCGCAAGCTGCTGCCCGCGCTGTACAACCTCGCTTCCGCCAAGCTGCTGCCGAAGCAGTTCGCGATCATCGGCTACGCCTACGCGCAGAACAGCGACGACACCTTCCGCGAGCAGCTCACCAAGGACATGAAGGAACTTGCCACCAATGCGGTCGATCCCGAGCTCTGGGCGTGGTTTGCCGAGCGCATCCACTACGTGCAGGGCGACTTCAAGGATCCGGCGGGCTTTCAGCGCCTCGCCACCAAGATCGCCGAGGTGGAGAAGGACCACGGCTGCGGCGGCAACCGCTTCTACTATCTCGCGGTGGCGCCGAAGTTCTTCGGCGAAGTCACGCGCCAGCTCGGCAATGCCGGCCTCACCAACGAGGACAAGGGCAAGTGGGCGCGGGTGATCATCGAGAAGCCCTTCGGCCGCGATCTGCAGTCGGCGCGGGCGCTCAATGCCGAAATCAAGGCGGTGCTCAAGGAAAAGCAGATTTACCGCATCGACCATTACCTTGGCAAGGAGACGGTGCAAAACCTTTTGGTGTTCCGCTTCGGCAACAGCATTGCCGAGCCGCTGTGGAACCGCAACCTGATCGACCACGTGCAGATCACCGCCGCGGAGACGGTCGGCGTCGAACATCGCGGCGGTTACTACGAAACCTCCGGCGCGCTGCGCGACATGGTTCCCAACCACCTCTTCCAGCTGATGTCCCTGGTTGCGATGGAGCCGCCGATCTCCTTCGAAGCCGACGCCGTTCGCGACAAGCAGGCCGAGGTGCTGCGCGCCATCCAGCCGCCGGAGCCGGAGCAGGTGCTCACCAACATGGTGCGCGGCCAGTACGGCCCATCGGTGCGCGGGCCGCAATTGCCCGGCTACCGCGAGGAAGAAGACGTCAACCCCAACTCCAACACGGAAACCTTCGTGGCGCTCAAGTTCACCATCGACAACTGGCGCTGGGCCGACGTCCCCTTCTACCTTCGCACCGGCAAGCGCATGGCGAAGCGGGTCACGGAAATTGCCATCCATTTCCGCCGCACGCCCTTCGTCATGTTCCGCAATACCGGTGTGACCGACCTGCAGCCCAACAAGATGATCGTTCACATCCAGCCGCAGGAAGGCATTTCCATCCAGATGGGCGCCAAGATTCCCGGTCCCATCATGCGCATCGGCGAAGTGAACATGGACTTCGACTACGCCCGCGAGTTCCACAGTTCGCCGGCCACCGGGTACGAGCGCCTGCTGCTCGATTGCATGATCGGCGACCAGACATTGTTCCAGCGCGCCGACATGGTGGAATCGGGATGGGGCGTGATCGAGCCCATCCAGGAGGTGTGGCAGGCCCTGCCCGGCCACTTCCCCAACTACGCCAGCGGAACCTGGGGACCGGATGCTTCGAATGCCCTGATTGGAAAAGACGGACGCGAATGGAGGCAGATTGAGGAAGCCGCCGCAGCAGCCGCGTGAGGGTCCTACGGCGGAATCCGTTCGCCTGGCCGAGGACAAGCTCCGGCAGAAAAACTGGAAGCGCTGGGGACCGTACCTGCCCGAGCGCCAGTGGGCCACGGTGCGCGAGGACTACTCGCCGTACGGGACGTGCTGGGACTACTTCCCGCACGATCACGCGCGCTCGCGTGCCTACCGCTGGGGCGAGGACGGTCTCATGGGCTGGACCGATCGCGAGTGCCGCGTCTGCTTTGCTCCCGCCTTCTGGAACGGGAAGGACGCGATCCTGAAGGAGCGGCTCTTCGGGCTCACCAATTCCGAGGGCAATCACGGCGAGGACGTCAAGGAGTGCTATTTCTACCTTGACGCCACGCCGACCCACTCGTACCAGAAGGCGCTGTACAAGTATCCCCAGTCCGAATTTCCCTACACGAGGCTCATCGACGAGAACCGCCGCCGAACCTCGCAGGACCCCGAGTTCGAACTCCTGGACACCGGCGTCTTCGACGAGAACCGCTACTTCGACATCTTCATCGAATACGCCAAGGGCGGTCCCGACGACACGCTCATCCGCATCACCGCCCATAACCGCGGTCCCGAAGCCGCGCCGCTGCACATTCTGCCCACACTGTGGTTCCGCAACAGCTGGTCCTGGGGACGAGTGGACGAGGACTACCACGGTCAGCCGCACCTGAAACAGGCGGGAGAGAACACCGTCGAGGCCGACCATCCCACGCTCGGCCGCTTGTATTTCGTGGCGGGACCGGCGCCCTCGGGCGACGATCCGCAACTTCTTTTCACCGAGAACGAGACGAACTCCGCCCGCCTGTACGGAACTCCCAACGCCACTCCGTACGTCAAGGACGCGTTTCACGAGTTCGTGATTCATGGCAAGAACGAGGCGGTGAATCCCGACGGCTGGGGGACCAAGGCCGCGGCGCATTATCACTGTGTGGTTCCGGCCGGCAAGTCGGTGCAGGTGCGGGCCCGCCTTTTTTCCAAGGACGCTGCGCCCTCCGATCCGATCGGCCGCGATTTCGACGCCATCTTCGCCACCCGCATTGCCGAAGCCGACGAGTTCTATGCCACCACCATCGCCTCGGAAGCCCGCACCGAGCGCGCCCGCGTCCAGCGCCAGGCGTACGCCGGCCTGCTGTGGTCCAAGCAGTTCTACGAGTACATCATTCCGCACTGGCTGGAAGGAGATCCCAAGCAGCCGCCGCCGCCCGAAAGCCGCAAACACCATCGCAATGGGCGCTGGCCGCACCTGCACTGCCGCGACGTTCTGATCGTTCCCGACAAGTGGGAGTTCCCCTGGTTCGCCGCCTGGGACCACGCTTTCCACCTGGTTACGCTGGCCGAGATCGACGCGGAACTCGCCAAGCAGCACGCCATCCTGTTCCTGCGCGAATGGTACATGCACCCCAACGGGCAGATCCCCGCCTATGAATTCGCGCTCGACGACGTGAATCCGCCCGTCCACGCCTGGGCCTGCTGGCGCATTTACAAGATGACCGGTCAGCGCGGCCATCGCGATCGCGTTTTCCTGGAACGCGCGCTGCAGAAGCTGCTGCTCAACTTCACCTGGTGGGTCAACTGCGAAGACAAGTCGGGCAAGAACCTCTTCGCCGGCGGCTTCCTCGGCTTCGACAACATCGGCCTGTTCGATCGCTCCACTCCGCCGCCCGCCGGCATGAGCTACGCGCAGGCCGACGGCACCGCGTGGATGGCGTTCTACTGTCTCACCATGCTGGCCATGTCGCTCGAACTGGCGCTGGAGAACCCCGCCTACGAAGACATCGCCTCCAAGTTCTTCGAGCACTTCGTCGCCATCGCCGACGCCATGAACAATTTCTCCGGCACCGGACTGTGGGACGAGCAGGACGGCTTCTACTACGACGGCGTCGAGATCAACGGCCGCTTCGAGCCCATCCGGGCGCGTTCCATGGTCGGCCTGGTGACGCTGTTCGGCGTCGAAGTCCTCGAGGACGAGGTCATCGACAAGCTGCCCGGCTTCCGCCAGCGCATGGTGTGGTTCTTCAAGAACCGTCCCGACCTGGGCAACCAGATCGCCTATGGCTTGCGTACCCAGGGGAAGAGCAGGGAATTGCGATTGCTCGCCATCCCCTCGCGCCAGCGACTGGAGCGGCTTCTGAAATATCTGTTCGACGAGTCCGAGTTCCTGTCTTCCCACGGGATTCGCGCTCTTTCGGCCATTCACCGCGAGCACCCGGCGGTGCTCAACTTCGGCGGCAACCAACTCCGCGCCGATTATTCGCCCGGCGAATCGCACACCAGCCTGTTCGGGGGAAACTCCAACTGGCGCGGCCCGGTCTGG
>DASUBK010000147.1:0-6135 GCA_035763305.1 Terriglobales bacterium
CTGCGGGAAGGGGTGCAGCCACAGGTTCTTGAAGTACTCTTCCTGCGCCGCCGGATCGATGGCCGCGGCGCGATCGCTGTACAGGAAAATTTCGCCCAGGATGACGTTGCCGTTGCGCTTGATGGCGTCGGCCAGCAGCACGTCGTTGTCGCTGGTCTGCTCGATCTGGTGGATCTTGGCCAGCACCGCGGGCGTGGCCGCTCCCGCCAGTTCCGATTCCAGGCTCTTCAGCGCGTCCACGGCGGAGTTCTTCTGCGGCGTGGGGAAGGTGACGTCGAAGGACACCAGCTTGGCGCCGCCCTCGGTCATGCGGTCGAGCATCTTGGCGTAAGCGCTGCGCGGGATCGGCCACGCCACCTTCTGCAGCGTTTTTTCATCGATGCCGACGATGACGATGCGCGGGTCCGGCGCCCGCCCGCCGCGGTAGCGGAAGCGCGCGTCCAGGGCGCGCTGCTCCACGTTCTTGACGAAGGAAAACGCCGGCCGCACCTCGCTGGGGATGCCCACGAAGGCGTACAGCACCAGCCCCACCGCCGTCACCACGGCGGCGATCGTCATCTCGATCTTCTTGGCCGGCAACTTGGCCATCAAATCGCCGACCCGGCCCTGCAACTCCGCGACCTTCTCGTTCACGGCGCTATCGCCCTCCGCGCTTGCCGAACTTGTAGACGAAGGTCAGCGATCCCACCCGCTCGTCGAAATTCAGCGGGTTGATTACGCCGCCGCTGGGCGCGTGGTTCTGGTCGAAGTAGAAGTTGCTGTAGCGCTCGAAGCCGAAGACCAGCGTCTTGTTCTCGTCGTTGGCGATCTTGTAGGTCAGCGCCACGCGGTAGGAAGGCCGGCTGTAGCCCGCCGGCGCCAGCAGCCCGGGCGCGTTGATCGGATCCACCAGCGTGGTGTTGGTGGCGGTGGAGGTGCGGAAGCCGGCGTCGAGGATGAACCACTTCGGCGCCTCGATGTACAGCCCCACCGTGTCCAGACGGTTGCTGTCGTACCACAGCACGTAGTCGAGAACGCTGACCGCCTGGGGAACGTAATCCAGCCCGGGACGCTTGCCTTCGCGCTCCAGTTCGAAGCGCAGCGAGGGCGCCACGTGCCAGCCGGCGAGATCGTAGATACCGCGGAAGGCGGCGTAGACGCGGTTGACGTTGGTGGTCTGCCCCAGGTGGATCACGTCCACCGTCTGCCGCCGCTCGTAGCCCAGCGTCAGGAAGGTGGTGGACACGGGGATGGTGAACTCCGCGTACGGCATGCGCACGTAGCGGTTCACCGAGTTGTCGGAGGCCTGCAGGTCGCGATGGCGGTAGCCGGCCTCGAAGACGCCGCGGCGGTAGAAGGGCAGGTCGTGGAAGATCAGCCGGCCCTCCGGCCCCCAGATGGTGGTCTGGAAGGCTTTCTCCTGCCGCAGGTCGTCGTTGCTGCGGCGCACCGTGCCGTCGAGGGTGAGCCAGTCGAGCAGGTCGTAGGAGGCGCGCCACGACGCGTCCTGCAAGTCGGGAATCTGGCGCGCGTTCATGGAGGCGAAGTTGGGCTGGTAGCGCACGTACATGGCGCGCAGGTTCAGCTTGTGCAGGCGGTAGCTGGCCTCCATGGTGGCGCCGTAGTCGCCCTGGTAGCCGAGCCCGGGATCGTTCTGCACCCCGTTGTTGTTAATGCACAGCGCGGTGGTGCAGCCGGTGCTCAGGCGGCTGTCGAAGTCGGTAAACGAGTACGCGTACTCGCCGCTGAAGCGGAAGGTGCCGGCCTGCCAGTGGGTGTCCACCGAGCCCACGCGGTTGCTCGCCGGCAGCGGCGAGGAGCCCAGGTCCGCCGGCCGCCGGGTGCTGAGCAGGTCGTCGCTGGAGGAGAAGTTGAAGCCGATCGCCGAATCGCGCTTGAAGCCGTACTCAACCCGCGCGCCGGAGACCAGGGAGGTGAAGGGCCGGCCGCACTGCGGATCGTTCAGGGTGATGAAGTTCCCCGTGTATCCCGGCGGCGCGTAGCAGCCCTCCAGGTTGCCGTTGACCGTGCGCAGCGGCATGTCCTTGTACAGCGAGCTGTAGCGGTCGACGAAGATGCCGCTCACCAGCGACATCTTCCAGTGGTCCTTGATCTTCCAGCTGGCGCTGCCGCCCTTGACGTTCTGGTTGAACGACAGCCGCGAATAATTCACCAGCGCGTCGCCCAGGATGTACTCGTCGCGCGGGCTGTAGATGCGCAGGTACGCCTTCTGCAGGCTGTTGCGGTCGGGATCGATGCTGGAATCGTCGGTGGCGCGGTACATGCTCAGGAACTGCATGCGGTGCACGCCGGAGAGGAAGCGGTGGTCGAAGTAGTAGTTGAATTCGGCGAGATTGTTCTCCCCGCTGTTGCGGAAGGAGCGGGTCTGGTTGCCGTTCACCTGGGTGTAGCGGGTCATCATGTGGATCTCGCCCAGGTTCTGGTCCTGCTCGCTGAGCCCCGAGGCCCCCTGCTCGAAGGCGGTGGGCTGTTTCGCCTGCTGCTGCTGTTGCTGCTGCTCCTGCTGCTCCGGCGTCAGCGGCTTGGTGTCCAGCGGGTTCTGCTGCGGCGCCTGCGTCTGCTGCCCGGTGTCCTGCCCGGTGCCGCTGGGCATGGGCTGGGAGAGCGAGGAGGGAATCGATTGGGCCGCGGCCACGGTCGCCAGCAGAAGAGCGCAACTCACGCTTCGCAACAGTCTCATCGGACACCTGCACTTCGCTCCGCCGCGCAGGCGGAGCTGTGGCTTGGTTCAGAAATTAGTGGGGAGGAGTAACGGCCGGCCACCCGCGCGCCCAACCGTATGCCTGCCAAGTCACCTTAACTTGGGATTAAGCACCCGGATAGTACCATTAACCAACTCGAAGTCAATGGCTTCCGGAGGAAAAAGCGGACAGCGAACGCGCCGGTTTCGTCCCTACTTTGGCGGGCGAGAGAAGTTGCACCACGCGGATAGCATTTTAGATATACGTCGAAGACCCTATTGATTCATTTCCAAACTACGAAGAGCCCTCGAACTCACCGGATGAGGAGTACTGGCAACTGCCAGAGTTCGTCGGGCAACACACTTACCATGGCCCTGGAAGAGTATCGCCGCAAGCGGCGCTTCGCCAGCACCCCCGAGCCGCCGCCCAAGATCGCGGCGCGCGCCGGTCATCGCTTCGTGGTGCAGAAGCACCGCGCCTCGCACCTGCACTACGATTTCCGCCTGGAGATGGAGGGCGTGCTCAAGTCGTGGGCGGTGCCCAAGGGGCCCTCGCTCGATCCCGCCGACAAGCGCCTGGCCATGATGGTCGAGGACCATCCCGTCTCCTACCTGCTCTTCGAGGGCATCATCCCCGAGGGCAACTATGGCGCCGGCACGGTGATGGTGTGGGACACCGGCGAGTGGGAAGCGCTGGGCAATGCCTCGCAGATGCTGCGCGACGGCGACCTCAAGTTCCGCCTGCGCGGCAAGAAGCTCGCGGGCGAATTCGTGCTGGCGCGCATGCGCTCGCGCCGCCCCGGCAGCAAGGGCACCGAGTGGCTGCTGATCAAGAAGCGCGATGAGGCGGCGCAGTCCGGTTTCGACATCGATCAACTCGATGTTTCCGTCACCACCGGCCGCTCGCTCGCCGAGATCGCCGGCGACACGCAATCCAGGCAGTGGCAAAGCAATCGCGCCGCCGCGCCGGCCCGCGGCAAGAACGCCTGGCTCGCCGACGCCATCGCCAAGGCCGATGCCCGCAAGCAGAAAATTCCCCCCGCGCCCAAAGACCTGAAGCAGCGCACCTCGGCGGCGCTGGCCACCGCCGATGCGGGCGCGAAGAAATCATCCTCCGCCGCCGCCCGCAAAACCACGCGCGCCGCGAAGTCCTCACCCTCCGTTAAAAAAAAAGTCCGCCGCGCGGCCTGAGCGCCGGGCTGGAAAACGTTAAAGGCGCCGAGCGCGCGCCCCTGCCGCGCCAGATCCGCCCCATGCTGGCCACGCTGGTCGACGAACCCTTCCAGGCCGCCGATTGGCTCTACGAGATCAAGTGGGATGGCTACCGCGCCCTCGCCTTCATCGACGGCGGATCCACCCGCCTCCTCTCCCGCAACCAGAACGATCTCAGCGCGCAATTTCCTGAGCTGCAGGAGATCGCCGCTCACGCCAGGGCGCGCACCGCCATCCTCGACGGCGAGATCGTGGCCCTCGACGAGGAGGGGCGTCCCTCCTTCAGCCTCATGCAGCAGCGCTCCGGCGTGGTGCAGCGCGGCCGCCGCGTGGCGCCCCATGCCGAGGTGCCGATCGTCTACTACGTCTTCGACCTGCTCTACCTCGACGGCTACCGCCTGCTGCGCGTGGACCTCGAGGAGCGCAAGCGGCTGCTGGCCGGCGTGCTCGCCGAGAGCCGCCTGCTGCGCTACTCCGAGCACTTCGACGACGGACTGCAACTGTTCGCCGCGGCGCAAAAGCGCGGCCTGGAGGGCATCGTGGCCAAGCGCCGCGCCGGCTGCTACCTGGAGAAGCGCAGCCGCGAGTGGCTGAAGATCAAGATCACCCGTCGCCAGGAGTGCGTCATCGGCGGCTACACCGATCCCCGCGGCGGGCGCGAGCACTTCGGCTCCCTGGTGCTCGGGCTGCACGACGACAAGGGCCGCCTGATCCACATCGGCAACGCCGGCAGCGGCTTCAACGACGAAACTCACGCCGCCATGTGGCGCCGCCTGCAGAAGCTGGCTGCCGCCACCAAGCCGTTCTTCGGCAAGGTGGAAGCCTCGCGCCGTCCGCACTGGGTGCGGCCGGAATTGGTCGCCGAGATCAAGTTCACCGAGTGGACCCACGAGGGGCAGAGCGGCGCCGTCAAGATGCGCGCCCCGGTCTTTCAGGGACTGCGCTTCGATAAGCCGCCGCGCGAGTGCATCTTCGAGCGCGCCCTGCCGGCCCGGCGCGAGGCCGCCAAGGCGGAATCGGGCGAAGCCGCGTAACCAATTGTTGACAAATTCATCAGAAACACCGCGGGCGCGAATTTCTTTCGTCCCGGCGCAACTTTCCCGTTGAACCACATCTCGAACGAAGAGTATGGTGCGAACACATCACGGGGTGAGCGCGTTCCTTTTTCTTCATGCTTGATTCATCTGCGCCGCGCTCCGGCTCTGGGCCTGCTTCCTTATCATTGACGACCGATTCCGGATTTCTACTGCCATTGTTCTGACGCGTGGATCGACTGGAGCGAGCCACGCCGGAGTACGCCATGCTGTGGCGCCGGATCGCCGCGTTGTCGTTGTGCCTGGGAGCAGCCTGCGCGAGCGCGCAAGAGACCCACGACACCATCGTCCGCAACCACCTGCGCTCGAAAACCAGCTTCGAGACGCTGCTGCATCGCGCCGGCAACGGCGACGCGCGCTCCCAGTTCGAGCTCGGCCTCGCCTACGACACCGGCGCCGACGTGGCGCAGGATCTCGCCCAGGCGGCCTACTGGTACCACCGCGCCGCCGACGCCGGCGACTCCGCGGCCCAAACCAACTACGGCCTGATGCTGGCCCAGGGCCGCGGCGTGGAGCGCAACGATGTCGAGGCCGTCCGCTGGTACATGCGCGCCACCGCGCAATCCTATCCTCCGGCGCAGACCAACCTGGGATTCATGTACGCCTCCGGACGCGGCGTGCCGCTCAATTACCAGCAGGCGGTGTTCTGGTATCGCAAGGCGGCGGAGAAGGATTTTGCCGCCGCCGAGGTCAACCTCGGATTCATGTACAGCCAGGGCTTCGGCGTGCCCGCCGACGACGCCGAGGCGGTGCGCTGGTACAAGCGTGCTGCCCGGCAGAAGTTCGCCGCCGCCGAGGACAATCTGGGCTACATGTACGAGCATGGCCGCGGGGTGGCGCAGGATGAGCGGGAGGCGGTGCGCTGGTTCCAGCGGGCGGCCGCCAACGGCTCGCTGACCGCGGAGAATAACCTCGCCCATGCCTACGAGAACGGCATCGGTGTGCCGCGCGACTACGACACCGCCGCCCACTGGTATGGCGACGCCGCCGCCCGCGGCCTGCCGGAGGCGCAGTACAACCTGGGCGTCCTTTATCAGATGGGCCACGGCGTGCCGCATGATCTCGCCAAGGCCGCGGAGTGGTTCGGCCGCGCCGCCCGGCAGGGCTTCCAGGCCGCGCGCATGCAGTTGAACCTGCTGCACCGTGGCC
>DASUBK010000148.1:0-2167 GCA_035763305.1 Terriglobales bacterium
GGAGCGCTCGTAGAATTGAGTGTTCGTGGCAGGAGGACATCATGGCGGCGACCACACTGCATAAGGCGATGGAGACGGGAGAAAGCGTGGCGGAGACGCTGCACCAGGCATCGCGCGAGAACCTGGCGGCGGCGCGGCGGACGATGCGGACGGTCGGCAAAACGTTGAAGCATGGTTACGAGGCGGCGTACGACGCGGTGGAGGAGACGACGCACCTGGTGAAGCGGCATCCCTGGCCGGCGCTGGGGATGGTGTTCGGCGCGGCGTTTACGCTGGGGGTGCTGGCGGGGTGGAAGATAGGGAAGAAGCTGTAATCCGCGGGATTGCTGCCGCGGGCGAGGGCGCCCGCGGCCCCATTATTTCGGGAGCCGCCGGCGACTGCCCCGGCGAGGGCGCCGGGGCCTACCAATCTGAGGGGCGAGAGCTGCGGTTAGGAAGGCCGCGGGATAGCCGGCAGGATGCCGGCGTGACCAGTGGATGCCGGCGCTACCGGCGTGAGTTGCGAGGTAGGTCCCAAGCGGACTTATAATGGCCTTTGCCGCCATGACATCGCCTCACTACGCGATTGTGGCTTATCTGAAGGACCCGGTAGCGGTGTTTGTGGAGCAGCTCCGCCGCGACCTGCATCCCACCCAAGCCCACTTGCCCGCCCACGTGACCATCCTGCCGCCGCGGCTGCTGCACGGCTCGGAGTCGGACGCGCTGGAGTTGGCCGAGGAAGTCTGCTCCGCCGCCCAGCCTTTCAATGCCGCGCTGGGAGGAGTGGAGAACTTCTTTCCCATCACCCCGACGGTATTCATCCGCGTGGCCCATGCGGCCTACCGCATGCGCGAGCTGCACGATCACCTGAACAGCGGCCCGCTGGCGTCGGAAGAGCAGTGGCCGTACATGCCGCATCTGACGCTGGTACGCATGGACACGCTCAACGAGGCGGAAGCGGCGGAGCGGACGGCACTGCGGAGCTGGGCCGATTACAGCGGCAGCCGGCACATCACCATCGACGAGCTTACGTTCGTGCGCGAGGCGGGGCCCAACCGCTGGTCGGACCTGGCGCCCATCCCTTTGGGCCGCCGCCTGGCGCCCACCTTATAAACACACCGAAGGTCATGGTCTTCCTGCACGTTGCTACCCCTTAAGTGACGGAGCACACTCGATTTGTTCCCGCGGTGAGGCCCTCGTTCGGCGCCGGTCCAGTCCCCGCGGATAAGGGGTTGCCATGCAACTGGGAGTCTACGGATCCGGATATCTCGCGACCGTGATGTCGGCCTGCCTGGCGGACTTCGGCCTTCCGGTCACCTGCTTTGACGAAGATGCGACGGCGATCGGCGCGCTGGCCGAGGGCAAGATGCCCTTCCATGAGCGCAACCTGCAGGAAGTGGTGCGGCGCAATGCGCGCGCCGGCCGGCTGCTGTATTCGTGGGAACTGACGTCGGTACCGGCGCGGGCGCAGATCATCTTCCTTGCCTGCGACTCCGAGCAGGGGATCGAAGAGCTGGCGCTGAAGCTGGGCAAGCTGATGAACCCGGCGGCGGTGCTGGCGATCGTGACCCCGGTTCAGGTGGGGACGGCGGACCGGATTGAAGGCCGGCTGCGGACCGCGGGCGTGAAGGTGACGGTGGTCTCGCATCCCGTCTTCCTGACTCCGGGCTGCGCGGTCGAAGATTTCAACTGGCCGGACCGAATCCTGCTGGGCACGGGCGTGAGCGAAGCGGTGCTGCAGTTCAAGCAGGTGTACCGGCCGCTGGTGATGCGCGGCGTGCCGATTATCGTGACCACGCGTCCGACGGCGGAACTGGCGCGGCAGGCGGCCTCGGCGTTCATTGCCACCAAGATTTCTTTCATCAACGAAGTGGCGGCGATCTGCGAGCACGTGAAGGCGGATGCCACCGACCTGTCGCTGGCGCTGGGCCTGGACAAGCGCATCGGGCCGCGCTGCCTGCAGCCGGGGACGGCGATGGGCGGCGCGTTCGGCTTCGGCGACATGGACGCGATCGAGCAACTGGCGGGACGCTGCGGCGTGTCGCTGAAGGTGCTGGGCGCGGCGCGCGAGGTCAGCCGCGACGTGTGCGAGCGGCTGGCGGACAAGATTTCGGCGGCCGTCGAGACGCTGCCGGGCAAGCAGGTGGCGATGCTGGGGCTGGCGTTCAAGCCCAACACGAACTGCGTC